>JALXCO010000303.1 GCA_026990885.1 Desulfurococcales archaeon | reverse complement strand
GGTGGATGTGTAGATCATAGGGATCATAATGAAGGATCAGTAGTAATAAAAATAAAGAACATTAAAGTGATCCCCAACAGCTATATCTATCTAAATTTATATACTAAAAGATCTATGAGAGGATATCTGGTTAAGGGTCCAGATATGGAAAAATTACTATACCTAGCCCTGGAAACATCTTATAAACTCTACAGATATTTGGGGAAAGGTCTGGGTGATTGACCCGTGTATAGGGTTTCAACCTTAAAAATAATATTTGGTGTAGATGGAGATATCAAGCTATATAAGGGGTTCCTTGTGGGGAGATCTGGGAGCAGGTATATAGCAAAAGGATTCTTAATAGTTAGAGATGTATCAAGAGTAATTGATGATATATCGATTGAAGATAATTTAAGAATCTTAACTACATACATCGGGATACTAAACAAACCATACCCAATTGATCTCAGAATATCAGTGATTCCCCTAGATAAGGAGTCGATACTCAAGAAATTGGATAATGTGATCCATACTAAAAAAGCAATGTTGGAAATGGATCCTTCAAACGAAAGTATATCAACAGAGATAGAGAGGCTAGTTCGATTAAAGAATAAGATATTATCTGGAGAATTACCTTTTAAATTAATAGCAATTTATTCAGTATCAGGTGATGGAGCAACTGAAAAAGAGGCCATTGAGATAGCCAAGAATAGATTAAATGAGCTCAGAGAGGAGTTGTCTACTATAGGTATAAGAACAGAGATCTTGGGTGGGCTTGAGGCGATAAGTGTATTAAATAGATTTTTTCGGACTTGAAAGAAATGTATTAGCGAAGCTGGTTGGTAGATTTTATAAGTATCCTAATGCTTACTCATCTCTATCGCTACTGTATTCCCCTTATCTAATTAGTTTCGTTGACTCAAGAAAGGGTCATTCATCGGGAATAGTTTTAGGGCGTAATATAATTAGTAACGATATAGTATTTTGGGATCCTAATAGATCAATTAGCCCCCATGTACTAGTAGTAGGGCCAACAGGGTCGGGAAAAACAGAGACACTAATATCGATAGCCTCTAAACTAAATCTAGCTTCTGGATTTACGGTGATTTTTGTAGATGTTAAAGGTGATATTTCTAAAAGGCTATTTGATAGGGGCTATAGAATAAATTATCAACCCATACCATTCAGATCTCTAGATCCATTATATCCATTTTTTATATCACCTGATCTTAGAATAGGACAGATATTTGATACTATTGTAGCCGCATATAATATAGTTAATCCCCGTCTACAGGCTATGCTTTATGAAGCTTTAAGAAGCGCATACGATAGAAGCTATAGGCCGTCATGGAAAAATGTTTTGGAGATTCTTAGATCTATTGATTCGTTTAGATATGAAAGATCCCATCTAGAAAGAGTAATAACTGAAGTATCCTACCTAGATAAAGGATCCTATAGGTATGAAATAAAGTGGGGAGACATAAATATAGTGTCTCTCGAGCACATATCCAAGGAGAGGGAGGAGATTTTATCGTTTGCAACCCTTATGGTTTTCCAGGATATAATTAACTACGTATCGAACCTTAATCCAGATACTAAAGATATAGGCGCATGTATAGTCTTGGATGAGGCTTGGCTGGTATCTAGAAGCGATCTGGGATTATCGAAGATGCTTAATTTGCTTAAGCTCAGTAGAGGTTACGGTATGTCGGTTATGATTGCGGCCCAAAGCTTTCAGGATCTTGGAAAATATGTCTCGAGGTATATAGATAATGTAGGTTTACTTCTAATGATGGGGAACCCAAATAAATATTTCTGGGTATCTGCATCTAGATTCGTTAAATTAGACAGAAAAATCTTAACGGAGCAAGCATTAAGGCTTGGTAGAGGGGAGGCCATAATCAGGATTATGCCTAAACCAGAGCTGATCCCTGTATCTCTAGACCTTGATATCGATACAGATAAAAATAATGAGGCAATATAAGATCCGGCTTTGCAAGATCAAGGATACTCCAGTATTTTTGGTAGTTTTACTCCTTTTTGTCCTTGGTATTTTCCTGAGTATGGCTTCTCTATCGGTGTTGTCGCCTTAGCCAGTATAACGTGCAGGAACCTAAGCCCGGGCTTAAGCTTTATCGGGAAGCTTGATGAGAGCAACTCTATGGTTAGCTGTCCCTCGAAGCCTCCATCGATTATTGTTGGCGGGATTATGAGCCCATACCTAGCCAGTGTTGATCTCAGCTCGACGAACCCGACAAGCTCTGGTGGTAGCTTGATGTATTCTATGGAGTGTAGCAGATACCTAGAGTTTGGCTCAACAATAAACTCCTCTCCGGCATCGAAGCACCTGTAGAACTCGCTCTCGCTCCACTCCCTGAAGGGGTCTAGAACCCTATCGGTGCTCCTCAACACGCACACTCTATCCCCTAGCCTTAGGTCTAGCCCGTTCTCACGAACAACACCCTCCCAGAAGGGCTCAACAACAAGCCTACCGCTAGAGATATAGCTCCTAAGATCAAAATCAGAAAGAATCAAAACACAATCACCATCATTTTAAGCTTATCTAAATTAGCCATATATTAATTTTCTCCCATTCAGCAGCCTATCATCCTGGTTCCGATCTGGGATAGCCACACAGCCAGCAATATCTAGCTTATCTATTATAATAAAGCTAAATTTCTCCTTACTATAGAATTAAAGTCGTGAGTAGCTACTTAATCTAGGATGTGGTGTAATAATGGATATATCAGAAGCACTCAGGTATTTGCGTTGTCCTAAATGCGAATACGATAAACTAGAGCAGTACGATAACCGGTTTATAGTCTGCCCCAGGTGTATCGCTAAATATAGCGTTAGCGACAGACGGATCATTGATTTTATTGGTAACAGAGA
>JALXCO010000302.1 GCA_026990885.1 Desulfurococcales archaeon | reverse complement strand
AATATCGGAATAGTGCTTCCTGCATAGGCTAACCATCAGGATGCGTTCCCCTCATTATTGATGGCTAACGAAACAATGTTTTGTATATATTAATTTACTGCTTGTCAATGATCGAGGGCTTCCTCATACCGGCCTCGGTGCAGACTACTTATATCATCCAAATAAACATTATTTTAGCACCGCTATTAAAAATATCGTGGTGCATAGAGGTCCCCGAGATGCTCGGTATAGTTGAGGGTTTCTATGGTGAGCCCTGGAGCTTCAGTGATCGTGTATCGTTTCTGAATTTCATGGCGAGGATAGGGCTGGACATATATATATACGCGCCAAAAGACGATCAGTACCATAGAAGGATGTGGAGAAAGAAATACCCAGACGATACACTGAAGCTGTTTAGGGATCTCGTGGATAGATCGGTGAGTTTGGGGGTGGATTTCATATATGGGATATCACCCGGGCTAGATATCGATTACGGCTCCAGCAAGGATCTCGATGCGCTGGTGGATAAGCTGTCTGTTTTCGTGAATATGGGTTTAGATAGGTTAGCTCTATTGTTTGATGATATAGAGCCGAAGGTTAGAGGAGGATTCGATACACTCGCCGAGGCACAGGCGCATGTCGCCAACCATGTCTTGGAGGAGTTGGGTATCGATAGACTGATTCTATGCCCCACCCACTACTGGGGGTTTAAGCAGGATTACCTTGCTGAAATCGCTAGTCTTCTAGATAGAAGAGTAGATATTATGTGGACCGGCACTCATGTTGTTTCTCCGAGCTTTGATTTAGGGGATATATATAGGTTCATGGAGATCACTGGGAGAAAGCCGTTTATATGGGATAACTACCCTGTAAATGACTTCTTTAGGGTTAGGGGATACCTAAGGCTTCATCTAGGAGGCTATGTTGGAAGGGATCGGAGCATGATGGAGAATGTATCCGGGTATGTATTCAATCCTATGAATGAGGCTGAGCTATCCAAGATACCTATTTATCTAGCCGCACACATGCTTAGGGGTGGGGAGTCTAGAGATATGGAGGAGCTATTCAATATACTAGGCATTAGTGATGCAGCTGAAGAGATGAGGGTCTTTATAGATCTAAATGCGGCATCCCCAATGGCGCCTGATAGCGATCTGGTTATAGACAGCCTTAACCACCGCAGTATTGCTGGTTCGATTAAAAAACTAAGAGAAAGGCTTGCGGGTAGAAAGATCCTTGAGGAGATGAACCCCTATATCGAGGCCTCCATAACTATTGCTGGGGCCATAGCTAGAGGTGAGAGGCTTAGAGCCCCGCCTATTGTTGATGGATATAGGGTTCAGCTAGGGGGTCTGTACTCGCCTCCCATCTCGGATAAAGCTATGATGGCTGTTTTAGGGCATTCGAAAAGATCTTTTCCTGAATGGCTGGAGACAAACCAAAAACAGGCTGATCATCGGTTATAGAGGTTTTATAGCGTCTAGATACTTCTTTATAAGCCTCTCATTATTCTCTCGGCCCCCCTCTGTATTTGCGCTTAGCCAGATGTCGGGGCTGTATCCCTTCTCCACCAGTTTCTCTACTGCTCTGATCATGAGTGCATGTATTATGAAGGCGCCAATGATTGTTGATATAGGGCCCATTCTAATATTTGTTCCGTTGATCGGGTATACAGCGTCTCCATAGGGTACGTGGTTGTCTATTACTACATCAGCAAGATCATATAGCTTTAGCCCAAGCGGGTTGTCGGGTTTAAGCACCTTAGAGAACTCATAGGAGGTTATAGCGATAACCCTTAACCCTCTCCTCTTAGCTTCATAAGCCATCTCCACCGGTGCCGCGTTCTTTCCTGAGACGCTATGTATTATTATAACGGATCCGGGCTTCACATTGATCGAGTTCAATATGCTTGATGCGTACCCCGATACCTTCTCGAGGAAGCTGCTTCTAAACGCTCCGCTCAGCCCTGCGAGGGATAGGTCTATCAATGGATATATATTGGCTAGGGAGCCAGCCCTATAGAATGCCTCTAGAGCTATTAGGGATGAGTGCCCGCTACCGAATATATATATGAAGCCCTTATTCTCTATGGCTCTAGCTATCTCGTCGGATGCCTTCTCGATCGATTCGCTCTCCTCTTCAATGATTCTATTCATGATCTCGAAGATCATGCCTGCATAATTTTTGATTGAGCCCAATAGATACCACCTAGGCACACATTTCATGTATTAGCTATTTAAAATTAAAAAATATGCTTGAACAATCATATAATTCCTTCTAAAATCATTAATATTATTAGCTAAAATATGCGTGGTTGTGTTGGGTCTGCCCGAAAGAGTTAGAGCTGTTCTGGAGAGCTATATTGGGAAGGTGTATTCAGGCGCTGATCTCGCTGTAGTTGATCCTGAAGGAAACATACATAGTATCTATGTGGGCTACTCACAGCTTAAGCCATACAAGGATCCATTGAGGCCCAACAGTATTTTTGATGTAGCCTCCTTAACTAAGTGCCTGTCTACAGCCGTTATAGCTATGAAGCTTGTGGAGGATGGACTTATACATTTGAAGGATAAGGTCACAGATCTGCTTCCAGAATTCAGGTATACTGTAGCTGGTGGAAGCGAGGTAAAGGAGAAGGTTAGGGTATGGATGCTTCTATCACATACAGGTGGGCTGCCTCCATGGATCCCTCTATATCGTGTTAAAGGTAGATCCCAGATCCTAGATGAGGCTGTTCGGGCATACCCATCGTATGATCCGGGTAGCGATGTGGTATATAGCGATATAGGGTATATAGTTCTTACCGCCCTAATCGAGAGGGTGGCTGGAGAGAGGCTAGACGCTTTATTCGATAAGGTTGTTGGGGGACCTCTAAAGCTTAAGAGAACCCTATATAATCCTCTTGGCAGGGGCTTCAGTAGGGGCGAGATTGTAGCTACCGAATACGACGAGGCTGCCGGAGAATCTTTAAGGGGTTTGCCCCACGACCAAAATGCGAGGGCTATGGAGGGTGTTTCTGGCCATGCAGGGTTGTTTTCTACAGCTAGTGAATCGGCCTTGATAGTTAGATCGTTGATTAACGCGTATAAGGGTAGCTGGAGCGAGATCCTGTCTCCCCCATCGGCTAGAGCCATGTTTAGGATATGGGGCTGCGGTAGGTATGGTGGCCTATGCTATGGTCTTGGATGGCAGGTCTATGATCCCTTGAATGTGGTGAGTGGGGGTGATCTTCTTACCCCTAAAAGGGCTTTTGGGCATACTGGATTTACTGGGACCTCTATATGGATCGATCTGGATCTAGATATAGCCATAGTGCTCTACACCAACAGGGTTCATGTCGATAGAGAGGGGGTCCTCATACATAGGGTAAGATCTATTGTACACAACCTCATCGTATCTAAAGTAGGTGATTTAAATCGGGATGGCGGGCAATAGGCTTGTAGAGATCATGGAGAAAGACACGAGAATAATAGCCGGCATGATGTCTGGCACCAGTGTAGATGGTGTCGATGTCGCTGTGGTGGAGCTGGCGGGCCATGGCCGGGGTCTTAGATACAGGGTTCTGGGAACACACATATATAGCTTTCCGAAGCATGTGCAGAGATGGATCATAGATCTAACCGAAAGAAACTGCTGTATAGATAGTGTCTGCATAGGAAACTTCCTTGTTGGCGACGCGTTCTCCAGGGCGTTTATGGAGGCTATAGAAAGTATTGGTATCAGCCTTAGGGATATAGATGCTATAGCTTCACATGGCCAGACCATATATCACATGCCTGAATATGTAGAGCTTCATGGCCATAGATACAGATGCACCCTACAGCTGGGGTCCCCGCAAATTATAGCTGAGAAGACAGGTGTAGCTACAGTAGGCGACTTCAGGATAAGGGATGTGGCCGCAGGCGGGCATGGAGCACCTATAATAGCTTATGTCGACTACGCTATATTGTCTGACGATGACAGAAATAGGGTTATACAGAATATAGGTGGTATAGCCAACGTTACTGTTGTACCTAAATCTCCCAGGCTTGAGGATATCTACGCATTTGATACTGGTCCAGGAAACATGGTTATCAACGAGGCTGTGAAGATCCTTACTAACGGCTCGATGGACTACGATCCGGACGGCGAGATCGCTTCCAGAGGATCTGTAGACACCGAACTGCTTAAGGAGCTTATGGAGCATCCATACATATCTAGGCCTCCACCAAAAACCACCGGGAGAGAGATGTTTGGCGAGGGATTCACTAGGAGGATTGTTGAGAAGGCTCTCAATAGGGGTTTAGCCTTCGAGGATATAGTAGCCACATTAACGATGTTTGTTGTTAAGAGCATAGTCATGAACTACGAGCTCTTCATACTACCTAAATTAAGTATTGATGAAGCCGTTATTGGTGGTGGTGGAGCCAGAAACAAGACATTGATGCGCTGGCTTGGGGAGGAGCTTAGATCTAGGGGGATAAGGCTGGTTCTCCATGAAGATCTGGGGATAGACTCGAAGTTCAAGGAAGCTCTAGGGATGGCTATCCTAGGGCATGAGTCCCTTAGCCTGTTGCCAAACAATGTTCCTGGAGCAACTGGTGCGCGTAGAAATGTTGTTTTAGGGGTTATAGCCCCGCCTTAACGCCTTATATATGATCCACCCTATATACGTCGGTAGACTATTTCTCCATCAACAATGGTCATCTCAACCTCTAGCTCCTTGTTCAGCACAGCTAGATCCGCCTTATACCCCTTCTCAAGGACCCCGATACCGTATGATTCTGTAGCGTTTATACTTAATGCAGGTATATAGCTGGATACCGCCGCTAGGTCCGTTAAGCCGTACCCTAACCTATGCATGTTTCTCACGGCCTGATCCAGAGTTAATGTACTCCCGGCGATGGTGTCTGTGCCAGCTATTCTAGGGATACCGTTAACCACTTCTACATCTAGATCGCCTAATCTATATCTTCCATCCTCGAGGCCTGCTGCAGCTATCGAGTCTGAGATCAATACTGTTCTTGAGGGGGAGACGTAGTCCACTACCATCCTAACTACGGCTGGGTGGATATGTATGAAATCAACTATAATCTCTATAAAGACATTTCTAGACTGCAGTAGAGCTACAACTGCTCCAGGCGATCTGTGGTGTATGCTTGGCATTGCGTTAAGGATGTGCGTGGCTTTAGATGCGCCGGCATCTATAGCCTTTAATGCCTGCTCATACGTGGCGTTTGTGTGGCCTATGCTAACCACTATATTTCTTGCCGACGCGTGCTTTATGAGCTTTAGCGCGTTATCTAGCTCGGGAGCTATGGTTATCTGTATGATTTTTCCTCTGGATCTCTCTATGTATTCGTTGAGCTCACCTATATCTGGTTCCCTAATATATTCCGGGTTGTGGGCCCCCTTCTTCTCCCTGCTTATGTATGGCCCCTCTAGATGTGTGCCAAGTATTCTTGCTCCATGAAACCCATGCCGCTGATCATCTATAGCCTGGGATATAGTTTCACAGAATTCCACGGTTTTGTCGTGGGGGCTTGATACTAGTGTTGGGACTATTGATGTTACTCCATGCCTCGCTATCTCTCTAGACATTCTATGTAGATCTGACGCCTTAGCTAGGGAGGTCTCTATACCTTTAAATCCGTGGATGTGCGTATCTATATATCCGGGAAAAACGTATCTCCCCTCCAAATCTATTTTTTCGCCTTGGTAGCGGCCTGGATCCCCTTTACCGATCTCCTTTATCATGCCTTTTTCATCGATCACTATATAGGCGTTGCTGAGCACCTCTTTATGGGTAACGATCACGGCATTGGCTAGGACCGTTGGGTTAGGCATGTAATCCACCAATAATTGAGGCTATGCCCTCTCTCTATGTGGTTATGGCTTTGGCTAGGCCTGGGGGCGTGTCTATCGGGAGTGACTTAACGCTACCGAGCCTATAGGCCAGTAGCTGTAGCGGGATCACGGATACTATGGGGGATAGAATACGGCTTGTCTTATTGACCTTGATGATCTCTCCGTAACCCTCAGGATCCTGGGATATAGTTATTATTTCGGAGCCTCTACTCAAAACCTCCCTGGCTACACGCTCATACAGCTTTATAGCCTGCTCCTCCACAGGTTTGATGAATATGACGGGATAACCCTTCCTAACTAGAACTATCGGTCCGTGCCTAAGCTCACCTAGCTGCATGCCCTCGCTATGGATCATTGACGCCTCCTTAAACTTGAGAGCACCCTCAAGGGCTATAGGATAGTTCACGCCGCTGCTGGCTACATACATGCTCTCCCAGTCCTTCAGCTTGTCAGCTATCTTCGATATCTTGGAGTCCATTGTATCCATGCTTTTCGAGATGTCTTTGGATAGTTCCTTGATGCTCTTAACTAGATTATTTACTTCATTAGAGTCGTAGCTACCCGTATAGAGCCCCGTATATGAGGCCAATATAGCTAGCGCAACGATCGTTGAGACAAAGGTCTTTGTTGCTGGAACAGCCATCTCAGGCCCCGCCCCTATTGGTAGATATATATTAGACTCTAGAGTCAGTCTAGAGCCCAGAACATTGGTTACCCCAACAATCACCGCCCCCCTCTGCTTTGCGAGCTTAACGCTGTTTATTACGTCGCTTGTTTCGCCGCTTTGGCTAATGGCTATGATAACGGATCCTGTAGAAATGTTGTCTAAAGCGTAGTATGGGAACTCTGCAGCGCTTATCACGTTAACGCTTGTTTCTGCTAGATCCGAAAAGTAGTATGCTGCCACCAGCCCTGCGTGGTAGCTTGTTCCATTGCCTATGATGTATATGTCTTTTCCTCCATAGACGATCATAGATGCCAGCTTCAGGTATTTATCCATTAGAGATACGGTTGTTCTCACCATGGCCTCTGGGATCTCGTAGATCTCTTTAAGCATATAGTGGGGATACCCGGCCTTATCTACAGCTTCACTCATGTACTTTACTCTCTTGGTTTCAACCTCTCTAACCTCCTCGAGAGTATCTATATCGTATATTTTGAAGCCTGTATCGCAAACAATAGCTAGGGATCTCTCTCTGGCTATGGCTGCATATTCAGCGTAGCCGTATAGGCTGGGGATATCGCTTGAGATATATAAGCATTTAGGATCGCTACCTACACCCAGAACGATGGGTTGCCCCATGTTTACTGCGTAGATACATTTTTCGGGGGATATAATTACCGCGTAGGAGTAGAGGCCCCTCATCTCTCTGGTTGCTCTAGCTATAGCCTCCTTAGGCGGGTTACCGCTGGCTAGATACTCCTCTATTAGGTGGGCTATAACTTCGGTGTCTGTTGTCGACTTGAATATGTGGCCCTTAGCCTCGAGCCTGCTTCTGATCTCTTCATAGTTCTCGATGATTCCGTCGTGAACCACAGCTATTCTGCCGCTGCAGTCCTGTATTGGGTGTGTGTTTCTGTATTCTGGCCATCCCCTGTTTGCATACCTTATATGTCCTAAGGCTATGCTTGATGGTATGTTGTCTAGATCTATTTTCTCGGATACCTTATCTATATGTCCTGGCGCTTTTCTAACCTGTATTCTCCCTAGATCATCGATATATGCCACACCAGCCCCGTCATAGCCTCTATATATAAGCCTCTTTAAACCGTTCTTTATGGCCGACTGCTTAATTATACCGCTACATACAGCTCCAAAAATCCCTCCCATATGTTCTAAACCATCTAAAAATATTGTATTGGGCTTTAAAATACAAGCTCGAGGTAAACTCTGCGGACCTATGCCTGGGCGATAATATCTTTATCCAGCAGTGCCTTTGATATCTTTTCCCTCATCTCGTTTTTGTCTACCAGATTATTTAACCCGATCACTATGTCCGCCGATCCTTTAAGCTCCTCTTCATGCACTTTGGAAGCAACTATCACATCGGCTCCAGCGGCTTTGGCCGTCAGGATCTCGGTTGACTCGACCTTGGCTGGTATACCCAGCTCTTTCAGCACGTCCTCAACAAACATCTTCATGATCAATGAGCTTCCCTGGCCTACGCCACATACCGTTAGAACCTTTAGGGGTCTAGAGAGCTTATATACGTATTTAGCCATAGAAGGGACCCCGCTTCAAATTATGGATAGTATTGAAAAAATATAGTTTTAGATCCGTAGATCTATGAGCCAAGTATAGGGCCTAAAACGCCCTTGAGGAACCATATGATCACGTACCAGTCCGGATCGGCGAGGGTAGCTAGCTCAGGACCGTGCGTTAATGCAGGCAGCGTTAATGCTTGGCCTATAGCCAGTATGGTGCCATTTATTACTCCACCCAGAACAGCACCCTTCCATCCACCCGTTGTATTGCCAAACACAGCTGCACCGCCTCCCGGGAAGAAGAGCATTATCATCGGCGGCACTATGATCGCGAAGCCGATGGCCAGAAATATCGACATGAACGCCAGGAAAACCAGTAGCCCGCTTACGAAGCCTATAATTACTGCTGTAGGTGCCCTGGGAAACACTACAGGGACGTCTAGCGCTGGCCTTGCACCGGGAATTATCTTCTGGGCAAACCCTCTGAATGCTGGAACTATCTCGGCTATAAACATTCTTACTCCGGTTAAGAGCACAACTATCGATATAGCGAAGTTGACACCTCTAATAAAGGCCCACACTATCGGGTTCAGGTCTCCAGCGAGCTCCTGAACCTTTGCTGGATTGATCAGATAGCCCCAGCCCGAGGCTATAATCATTATTAGCCCTAGAATTATGGCTGTGCTCACAGCATAGTCCTTAAAGAACTCTAAGCCTTTAGGCAGCTGGATCTCCTCTGTGCTCTCCTCCGGCTTCCCCACGTATTTACCTAGCTTAAAAGCTAGGAATGCAGCTAGCGAACTTGTGTGTCCATAGGCTATCTCATCCGATCCCATAACCACCCTCATGGAGCTGTGTATATATGCCGGCTGTAGGCTCCAGTAGAGTGCCATAACTATAGATCCTATAGCTATCAGCTGCCACACGGGGATATCTGGGTTGATCGTGAGGAGCGTGGCCACTACAGTTAGGGAAACCCACCACATCAGGTGGCCGGTTAGATATACGAATTTGAGCGGTGTTAGTCTAGCTATGATGAGGTGTATTATGAATCCAATGGTCATTATTATTGCTGCATAGCTACCGAACTTGGCTATAAGATCATTCAACCCTATATAGTTCTCAGGGTACTTCGGTGATAATCCAGCAACCCCGCCTAGAAGGTTCTGGAAGTTGAGGAGCTCCTGGACAAACAGTGTTGCTCCGGCGATCATCATGCCTACTCCGATCATTATTTTGAAGGTCCCCATAATCGTTTCTCCGAACGGTTTTTTCTGCACAGCTAGACCGATAAACCCAACTAGACCTAGAAGGATTATGGGCTGGCCAATTATGTTTGTTGCTATCCAGGCTAGAACGTCAAGAATGCTCATGCTATACACCGTATCACTGTAAATTTATTTTATTCATATATTAATTTTATTTTAAAAATGTTCAAAAAATTAATAAAATAAGGTTCAAATATAATTCAAATATTAATAAATGTGTAAATTTAGTTATGCATTGA
>JALXCO010000301.1 GCA_026990885.1 Desulfurococcales archaeon | reverse complement strand
ATAAATGAATGCGTTAAGAAATGTTATAAGAAATACATGAACATAATACTAGATGGGTGCGAAAGAGGGTGTTGGTATAAATGCTATGTCGAAATCCAAGAGTAATCCCTATATATTGCTTTTAAGATATTATGCATAGTCTTTCTAATATTGAGTAGGCTTTCTTAATAAGTTGATTGGCGATCTTAGCGGTTTGCTCTAGCACTTTAAATGCTTCTTCGCTACTGACCCAGCTTTTTATTGTTGTTGCGGGCTTGAGGCCCTTGCTATATTCTAGCGTTTTAGATAGTTCTTTCCTTAATCTTTGGGCGTAGTGGGCCGCAAAATTTCTTTGGTTCCTAATATTGTTTATCTCATTTTCAAGCTCCTTATCCATTAACCCGATCCTTTTAGTCTCTTCAATAACTAACCCAAATTGTAAATTATATATATCCAGATCCCGTTTGATACTCAAAATACGCCCTTTCCGATCACACTCAACCTTACCTTTTATTGCTGATACGAGATCGTAGATTAGTGATTCAAGAAATACTCCACACATAAGTATCGACGCCATATATGCACCGTTTTGATAGCATGATAACGATTCTCTGAACAAGTCTACATCTAGCCCAATAATAAAATATATATCTGAATACCCCCTACACGATATAAGTATTCGCCATGCATTTATCAAGCGTTCCTCTCTAGCAATCCTCGACGCATCACATCTGCTGGGACCCACTAGAAAACCTGCATCTTCAGCTTCGGATCCCACCATACATCCCGTCATCTCGTTCTAGTATAATACATTATTCATTGCTTTCTATAATTTGTAAGTAAAATTTAAGAATATTTTAAACGTTAATTAAGCTTTACCCCAGCTATAAGTAATACTTTAAACATCACTATCGAATTAGACTTGATAAAACGCGTCCAAGATCATTTTCCGCATATATGAGGTGAAGGTGCATGGATGGTGAGAGGGAAGCTATATTCTGTAGTTCTGGCATCGATAATTCTAGTATTTATAGTGAGCATTATAGCTGTCCCCTTGAAGCCTGTGGCTGCAGCACCTCCACAAAATGATGTTGAGAGTGCTATAAGTAGGGGTATTAGCTATATCCAGAGGTTGATGAGGTCCCTTGATGCGTCTCATGACGTGATTTCTGAATACCCTGCTCTCCCTGTGGTGGTTAAATGCGTTAATGGGCCGACATTTATACCTGGCATTGCTGAGCCTGCGGTAAATAGCATTGGTATGATTATATGGCTTGTGCCTGAGGCTGTTAGTGTTTCTCAGAGCTTCTATAGTAGCTATACCTTGTTTGTCTGGGATATCGATCTTAGATATGTGGTTCAGAGCACAGGTGATCAGGGATCATTTGGTAAGATAAGGATAAACGAGTATAAGTATCCAACCTATACCTATGCAACGTTCCAGGTAACGAGCGATAATCTTGATCCGAGCTGGAAGCCCTGCGGAATCTATGTTGAGGGGCTATATCTAATGGATTTCTCCTATGGAAACTATAATAGCTATTCATCCACGGAACCTATATCCTCTATGAGAACCTCTATAAGGCATGTTGATGTGATAGGCTATAACACCCTTAATGCTTTAGGATACAGCGTTTCAAACCTATATAATCTAGTGTATGAAGCCCTAACTGCTGCCTGGGGAACCTTCTATGGTGCCCACGACATATATAATCCAATGCTTAAAGATCTAGCTACACCACCGGTTGTATCCCCCAACGAGTTCTACCACTTCTACGATGCACATAAATTTAGCGATGGATACGGCTGGGATAGATTAAGAAGCTACTTCAATCAAAATGGATGGATATATACAACCTACCCATCGTATCCCTATAAAAGTAAGGTCGTAAATGCTGGCGAGGCCTCATCTACAAATGGAGGTACGATCTTCCTTAATTATCTTAGCTGTATAGGTGATCCCCTATATTATCTATGGCTAGGCCTATACTACGCATACAACGGGGACTATACTACAGCCCAAAACTACTGGTATCAGGCAATGCAGAACTGGGATGGCAACGGCTTTGTTGTTCCAGCATCATATAATCCGAGTTGCCCATATACGCCTGGACCAGGCTACAGCACAGTTAGGCTCGCTACAGGCATTGCTTTAGGAACAATCCTAGCTTATAATGGATACATCGAGTGGACAACTGTTGATAATATGGTTAATATACTTCTCCAGCTGCAATGGAGCGGTGAGGGATACTATAGCCCTGACGGCTCAACAACCTATTATATGTATGCACCCGACCATAAAGACGGGTTCGTAGTAAGCTATGGACCTGTAGGAAGCTATGGATTCGTGCCATTCAGACCGTCTCTAGTTGAAGACGTATTAGATCCCTACCTAGATACTGTGGCTCCCTGGCTTATAATGAAGCACGAATATGGAGGTATAATAGTTACTAATGCAGAAGCCACCATATTATCGGTGGCAGCACTGAAACAGTATCTCGATAAGAGGTATCCTTCACCGCCTCCCCCACTCTAGGCTCTAAGTAGCGATATAAAATAGAATATATTTTTTATTGTATTGTTTTATTATTTTTGGTCTTTATGTTGGGGAGGGACATCCTATATTCTACAACCATACCTAGTTTCGTGGCAACATGCATAGCGCTAGTGCTTGTTTTTGGTCCACCCATCGTTTTCTACAGCCCTATTACTGCCGCGATCTACCTGATGGCTGGTTTTGGCATAGCCCTGCTAACCTCATACCCAGGGGTCTGGATATATGAGAAAGGGCACATCAAGGTATCGAGAGTATGGGGGCTTACGGGAGTACTATGGGGGCTAATATACATGTATACACCAGGACTACTGCTAATGGTATTACTAATTGAATAACAC
>JALXCO010000300.1 GCA_026990885.1 Desulfurococcales archaeon | reverse complement strand
CCTTCTATGAGGCTGTTGATGCTGGTGTGAGGAATATTGTTGTTATAACTGAGGGTATACCTCTGCATGACGAGATCAAGATGATAAACTATGCTAGAGGTAAGGGTGTGGTTGTTGTAGGCCCTAACTGCCCGGGCGTTATTGCTCCTCCTATCAGGGTTAAGGTTGGTATTCAGCCTGCAAGGTCGTTTAGCCCGGGCCATATAGGGATCGTTTCGAGAAGCGGTACATTGACGTATGAGATATCGGACTATCTAAGCAGATCAGGATACGGGCAAAGCACGGTTGTAGGTATTGGAGGGGACCCCATTACGGGGCTGGACTTTATAGATGTCGTTAAAATGTTCTTCGAAGATCCCGATACTAAAGGGATTGTTGTTATAGGCGAGATAGGTGGCGATGCTGAAGAGAGACTGGCTAGATACATTAGGGATGTGGGCCTCAAGAAACCTATAATAGCGTATATAGCCGGTAAAACTGCTCCACCGGGCAAGAGGATGGGGCATGCTGGAGCCATAATAACTATGGGTATGGGTACTGCCGAATCTAAAATCAGCGCTCTGAGATCATCAGGTATAGAGGTCGCCTTAACGCCTATGGAGGTTGCGGCTCTAGCTAAGAAAGTTTTTGGCTGATTAAGTATTAACTACACCATATGCGTGTATAGCTGATGAAAATAAGGATCGGCATAATACAGGCGTTTTCCCATCCGCGGGACCCCGATGTGAATGCTAATAGAATTCTAGATCTGGCATCGGTGCTCTCTAAACCCGATCTGGTTGCGCTCTACGAGAACTGGCTTGGGAGGAAGCCGCTGTCGATGAAGGAGTATATAGATAGGTCTATCGGCCTTCTTGATGCCTCGGGCTCCAGGATCCTTGTGTCTGGATCGTCATATGTGAGGGTTAATGAATCGATAGTGTCTAAGTCCCTCATAATAGATAGCAGAGGCAGATACGTTATTGGCGACAAGGTATATCCAAGCAACGCAACTGGTGAGAGGAGGCGTGTATCGCCTGGCCAGCTACCTGCTTACTATGGACAGTACCCCAATGTTGGTTCTGTTGTTTGTGTTGATCTAGTGTATCCAGAGATCGCGAGATACCTGGCATTGAGGGGGGCTAGAGTTATTGTTAACCCGAGCTTTATACCTTCAGATAGATCATATCTGTGGAGGTCCCTGGCTTCATCTAGATCTGCTGAGAACACTGTATATGTTATTCACGTAAACGCGACCAGGATGAGGTATACGGATGGTAGAGCCGTTAATGGCGGTAGCTTTATAGCTGATCCTGAGGGAAAGATAGTTTTTGATATGGGCTCCGACCCTGGCGCTGGCGAGTATATTATAGATCTGGAGAAGATAGATAGAATTAGATCTAGATGGAGGTATCTAGACGATATAGTGGCTAGGAGGGACCTGATCCTGAAGTACTATTCATCAACAACAGAAATACCTTTAAAGACCCAAGAATAGCTGAATTCAAAAAATATCAATATTAATAGTCCCCTATTAATAAAGTATATATAGGTGAATTAGAATTATCTGACAGAGCTCCTCTCTCACCCAGCAAGCTCAAGATTATTCTTCTGCTGAGGTCCCGGGGTCCCCTACCCCTCCACGAGCTGGCTAGAGAGTTTAGAGTGTCTAAGGCCGCGATCCTGAAGCACGTTAAGGCCCTGGAGTCTGAGGGTTTGGTCGAGAAGATCTATGTTAGAAGGGGCCGCGGCAGACCTATAGCAGTGGTTAAACTAAGAAATAACGCTTCACCACAGGTTCACGGCTTATTCACTCTAGCGGCATTCGCGATCAAGTCGCTGCACTATATAGAGAAGGTTCTAGGCAGGGACCACGTATCAAAGATCGCTACATCCATATACAGCGAGTGCCTCGATCTCTATAGAAGAAGACTCGATAGTTTAGACGGCGAGAGTAAGATAAAGGAGCTGATTAGCATGAGGAACAGCGAGGGATACGATACAATCTACAGAAAGATAAGGCGCAACACGTATGAGATTGTTGAAAACAGATGCCCTCTAATAGCGATCTCACAGACATACTCCGAAATCTGTAGAGCCGAAGCAAAATTCCTCCAAGACGCCCTAAAAGCCAGGGTAAGCCTCATCCACAGTATAGCTGAGGGATATCCACAATGTAGATTTTTAGTTGTTTTTAAAGATCAGAAATAGTACTGGATTATTATACAGTTTGCAGCTTTCAAGGATTCTGCTATATATAATAGCTCATAAGTAACGATCAGCAATTATAGATCTTTGAGAACCATAAACCCGAGGAAGCTTTGAGGAAACCTGGCTAGTTTTAGTCAAGGATACTATAAATGGTAGAGGTACACCCAATACGCTCTAGTAAAATCTACAGCTACATAGGATGGGAAAGAAGATAGTGGGAGGTCAAGAATGTTTACTGGGTAGAGAGTGATAGATGCTTCGAATTATGATCTTCAATGTTTTTTGGATTTTGCCCCATATTAGTGCGAGCGCTATTATTATAGAGGTTATTCCCTATGCAACTTGAAATAATAATACTATGTTTAGCGCATCGAAACCCCAACCTCTAAGGAATGCTGCTCTTACAGGCATTTCATATAATTCTACATAGCTTACTATCAACCCCAGCGAGTTTCGATATCTATACAAAATAGCTGGATACACTAATCCTAGGAATATTATGTCGTCCAGCTTCCACTCTCCCGTTAGGAGGGGAGCGTTATATAATAGTATGAACATTACTGAAGCTACCGGAATCGCAGCTATACTGAGACTCCTAGATAGATACTGGATTGAAAAGGTTTGTACCAGTGCAAACCAGACTACACCAGCAAATAACCAGACCAGGAGGGCTACTAGCGGTAGAAAGGTTTTAGGCACGTAATCAAACCATGGCGGAGCAAGATATCTATCATAATTACTGGTAGCCTCAAATAATTTTCCAAAGAGGTCTACTCCATAGAATATATAGGCTATAATTGCCAAGCACTATGGCGGGAAGAGCTATTGATGCTGATGATAATATTATGCTTTCAAGAAAACTGCTACTAGTAAATCCAAGATAACGCCTAAAAGATCCGTTACCCAGACGTCTATGGAGCATGTATGCTGTTAAGGAATATAGGGCTATAGCTATAACTATATACATCAATATAAAGATCGGGCTTCTAACTACTTCAGGGCTGAACTTAAGTATATAAGCAGAACTGACATATATATAAGCAAAATCTCCCGCCTAGAATCACTAGTTCCAGAAACCAATATAGCAAACACCTCCCATAAAGCGATCTACAAATCCATAATATTAAACAGTAAAAAGCATGCTATATCAGGTTTATAGCGTAGTAATAATACCGCCCATAGCACCGTTCATAAGGGAGTATAAGGATATGCCCGCTAGAAAGAAGCATCAAGCATGTAGTATGGCGAAAATTGTCTGGCGACTCCTTGTTGGGGCGGCATTCTTTTTCAGCGTTATCTCGATCACCGCTTGGGGTGGTATTGCTGAGGATCTATGGTTCCTAGTTCGGGTTGTGGGTTTCGTGGCTCTCGTGGCGACATGGGTTGGTTTATTGTATGAGTATATAGAGTGTGGGGCAGGCTATGATGGGGTGTTACTGATTGTTAGTGGAGCTCTTTCACTGCTACTTGGTCTCACGTATGTTTTTGTTGATGATGTGAACGGGTATAGTGCAGAATCTTTGCGTTACTTTATCTTCTCTGCCTTTACCCATGGCCTTCTCCTTTTACTGTCTAGTCGGAGAGGTTAACTTTTCCTTTATCTCAGCAATTAAGGTACAGGTTGTGAGTTGCATAAGGACTCTTTTGTATGGGGGTTATTGATTAATATTTTATTTTACGAACATTGCGGTATAGCATTTCATTATTAAAACAGTTATGTATGAAATTAACGGAATCATGCATACATCTGCTTGAACGACTTAATTAAGCAATAACTATAGAAGCCCTAAGATACGTTTTAGGAAAAGTTATTGGTGATCCGAGGTAAAAAAGAAAGAAACCTGATCAGGGATTAGTGTTGAATACAAAATCTTCATTAATATTAGATCACATTTCTTTCAACCTTACCTACAACATAATTCTGACACCTATATCTCTATCCTATATCTCTATATTGCTCGGTTCAACATCTTTATCCATGACCTTTAAAGCTAAAGAAGTGTTGACGAGATCCTGGAGGAGATTCGTAAACGTGACAGGAACCTCTACAAGTAGTGTTGTCCTTGATGCAAGTGTCGTGGCTAAGAGCATTCTGGCACAGCCAAGGTATCTATCGAAAGGCTAAAGCAGGGATATGGCGCAGATATTGGCTCCAGTATTAAAGCTTGGTTTAGGCATTACTGGTTAAGGCCATTTAAGTAGCTGATGAGGATAATTAGATATGGAGGTAGACAAGTTGGCTAAGATAGTGCGGGTTAGGTATGAGAATGGCGTTTTCAAGCCTCTCGATAGGATAGAGGGGTTAAGGGATGGAGAGGTGGTTGTGGTTAAAGTGCTGGATAGGGATATTGCTGAGGAGGTTTTCGGCTCCATAAAGGTGGATAGGGAGAGGGTTGAGAAGGCTTTAAAGGAGGCAGAGGATGAGTTTGCTCTTTATTGACTCCAGTGTCATAGTCAGATACTATACTGGGGATCCTGAAGCTAAGAGAGCCCTTGAGCCTGTGATTAGTGGTGAGGCGGTGGGTTATATTAATAGTGTTGTGTTCTCAGAGGTATTGTTTGTTCTCCTTAAGCTCTTGACGGGTATGAGGGCCTACGAGCTAAAGGATAGACCAGGGAGAGTCAAGGAAACAATTAGGTTGCTTAATAAGCAGATAGCCTTTCTCCAGAGATACTTCACAGAGCTGGAGGTTAACGAGGAGATTAAGGAGATAGCGCTAGGTGTTACAGAGCGTTATGGGTTGCTACCCAACGACGCTATTATAGCTGCTACATGTAAACACTACAATATAGATACAATAATCACCTTTGACAAGGACTTTAAACGAGTGCCATGGCTAAAGGTGATTCCTTAAGCCTTAAAGATCGTTGAACGGGATTATCAGGAGTGGAGATTTACAACTAGGCTAGATGCTCTCAACACAAATCGAGTATTACCGCTTCTTTCCTTGGGAGATATAGAGGACTTATAGTTGGGGTCCGCAGGAAAATTTGGGCTGAAGAACCTTTGGCTCTGGAGGTTGATGCTTAAAACATCTTTGCCTATAGGTTGATGTTTTCATAGCTATTACCTAGTATATGGGTCGGTCCGATATTATACAGTATAAATATCGCTTTCAATGTATGGGGGGTTAGCTATGCGGCTATGTGGCGTTTAAAGCTGAAATTGTGTTTGCAAGTATACGCGCTAGCTATGTTTTTCTCTATGTTTAGTTCTATGCTGGTAGCTAGTCTATCTATTTTTCCTAATGCATGGTTGGGTTCCTAGCCATGGGTTTCCTTGGCAAGAAAAGAAGCTGTACATAGTGGGTCTATTTGATAAAGGTAGCTAATTGGAGGATCTATTTTATTTAGAGGCTTCATCTATATTATTGATTATCAATTGATTATTATTGGTTGCCGGACGAATACTTGGTTAGAAAAGGCTAATGTCCCTGGTACACATATTATATAAAGTATAGAATTGTCTAAAGCTATACGGGTTAGGTATGAGAAGGGGGTTCTTAAGCCTCTGGAGCCTCTGGATCTAGAGGAGGGTGAAGAGGCTGTAGTGGTTCTGAAAGAGGATCTTGTGGTGTTCGCACGAAGAATACGTAAGAGCTTAAGTAAACTGGAGGAGGGGCCAGGTGAACTACTCTCTAGGGAGAGGAATAGGTTTGCGGAGAGAAAGCTGATCATAGACGCATCGGTGGCGGTGATCTCTTTGCTGGTAGAGATTCTCATCGCATAGAAGCGGCCGAGAGAATATTTAGATGTGTCTCGTCTAGCGGTATCGATGTTTATACACCCCGTCTCTTCCTAATTGAGGTTGCAGGTGTCCTTGTGAGGTTTCTGTCTCCTAATCTAGCTAGGGATATTGTTAAGAGGCTTAATGAGGAAATCATCATTATTGGAGATGACCTATATTTTGAGAAATCAATTAAAATAGCACTAGCCACAGGATCAAGAGGTGCAGATGCATACTACATAAGTCTAGCAGAAATCCTAGGTGTTCCGCTAGCCACAAGCGATAAGGTACAGGCCCAAAATGCAAGAAAAGCAGGAGTCAAAGCTTTCTATATTCCCAATAAAAGGGAACTAGAGGAACTCATTAAACTACTAAGCTGCAAATAATAGTTGGAAAACAATAAGCCAAATAGGTTCTATGTGTGGCAGATCTGCTAGGGATTCGAACCTGAGTTCTGCTCTGAGGGTTGACACTTAGATATTTTTGTCCTGGGGGCGATAATGCTCTGGAAACAGATAGGTTAATGTTTTCATATTACCTATTACCTAATGTTAGAGCTGGTTTTTAACCTACTACTATATTGTGGGAAACTTAAGTGTTGATGAATTTTTACAAAGCACTATTACGGGGCCATGGTATTTATAAGAGGTTATATGGTAGTATGAGCTTATATGTTAGACACGCCTATAATAGTGTTTTAGGGACTCAGGTATTTCTCCTAGCAAACTCTTGGGGGTATTCGTCACTAGTAGGACTTGCCTTGCTTAATTTTTAACTGAAAGGAATCCGTTGCTGCTAGATAGTCGCGAGACGATAATGTTCTCGTGAGATAGTGAACACAAATTATAATGCTGTAGGAATCTAAGAGATATTAGGTATTAAGCACACAATTAAGTATCGGGTATTAGAGTCTTGTCTACCTCAACTACTAGTAAAAGTGTGAAGCTAGTTAAACCAGGCGAGCTAGATCGGGTTCCACCCGGCTATTGGGCTGCCATTATCGATGGTAAAGTCGTGGCTTGGGCTGATGATCTTCAGAAGCTATTATCGATAATGGAGGATAAGGGGTATAAGAGAAGCGAGTATGCTGTAATAAAGGTTCCACCAGACGAGTTGCTGGTAGCTAAGACAAGCTGAACAGGATATAGGTGTGGCAGAGCAACTGGTATTCGATTATTGTTGGAAGGCGAGACAGACTATATTCACTAATACCCGTGACTCTACGAGCTAAGGAAGAGCTAACCCTGTATGCTCTCGTGGATAGTGGCGCTATCATAAGCCTCTTCCCAGAAGACGTTGCAGACGCTATAGGGCTTGACTTAAGTAAGAGTGAAACACTATACCTGACTGGAGTAGGAGGGTACATAAAAGGAAAACACGTCCCAAAAGTAGAGGTCGTGGTAAGAGAATTTAGGTTAAGAATCCCAATAGTGTTTATACCATATACACCTATAGAGCTAGCAGTTCTCGGGAGACAAGGCTTCTTTGAAGCCTTTGAAATAACGTTCAGGGAATGGGAGAAAAAGCTAATATAAAGTCAAGGAACTGTGGCGGGCCCGCCGGGATTTGAACCCGGGACTTCCGCCCATTGGAGCCCGTTGATCCTTGCCCAATGGTCTACGGGTTAAAAGCCCGCCGCTCTTCCGGGCTGAGCTACGGGCCCACCATCCATATATAGTTGTTTTCTATCTAAGATTAAAAGTGTTTTGAGACGCACAGCTGATCTATATGGTGTTTCTTATGCTTTCCGGCAGATCTTCTATAGCTATCAGCTTAGCTTTTCGTGGTGGCTTCTTCACTACTGTTCCCGTTACTATGTATGCTTCAGGATTGTTCGGGTCTCTTTTCTTGAAGATCCGAATCTTGGCGTATAGCCCATCGCTTCTCTTAACGTATACATATTTCCCTTTTTTAGCCCCCAAGGAAGGCACCTGGGATATATTTTATTTATCGCTTCCTAAATAATTTATTCTAGAGGTCAGCTATGCATAGCCGGAATACCGGTGGCTGGCGCGATCTGTATAGCGACTGGAACAGTATGATCCGGGATATAGTTTCCTGCAGAAGATGCAGGCTACATGCCACCAGGAAGAATGCTGTGCCTGGAGAAGGCAACGTCAATTCGAAGATAATGATTGTGGGGGAGGCGCCAGGTAGGACTGAGGATGAGATGGGTAGACCATTTGTTGGTGCTGCCGGAAATCTTTTAACTAAAATACTTAGGGGGTTTGGCGTTGATCGTGGAGACGTGTATATAACCAATGTGGTTAAGTGTAGGCCCCCCAATAATAGGGAGCCCATGGATGATGAGACCGAGACATGCTCGATCTATCTGCTCTCCCAGCTACTCCTCATAAAGCCAAAGATTGTGATAGCCCTGGGAAACCATGCCGGGAGGTGGTTTGCAGACAGATTCAATCTCCAGTGGCCGGGTATATCTAGAATTAGGGGAAGGGTTTTGAAGGGTAGGATAATGGATCTAGAATTAACTGTAGTGCCAACATACCATCCTGCAGCAGCCCTTAGGAAGCCGCAGATCCTTAAATATATAGAGAGCGATATTGGGAAGGCTATTGAGCTATCTAAAAGAAAAGACAGCGGCAAAGATCATTCTGAGGGGAGAAAGACCCTGCTAGATTTTATAGCTGGTTCTAGCCCTAGCGATAAGAGCTAGCGCAACTATATTGATGCCGAGGGATATGGTGAGGACCGTATTAAGTATACTGCTGTAGATATCCGCAAAGATATCTATTGTTTCTCTCAGCCTGATCCCACGGTCCTCCAAGCTCACATCTAGCCCTCCTGGAGTGTCGATGTTCTCTATAATTGTGAATAGGGTTAGGGCTAGGGCTGAAGCGGTTGCAGATGTAGATACTATCGAGGACACGAAGATGCTATCGCTTCCTAGAAGGTAGCGGGATTTGCTTAATAGATCTAGGCTTAAGGCTGCGAAAATATATATTTGCCCCAATAGGCTTCTGCCTATATTCATCGAGTCGAGTATATAGTTCACCTTCATGTATTCCAGCTCATGTATAAACTTCTCGAAGGGTTCTGTCGAGTTTGTCACCAGTGAATACCTATATATGGTGTCTATGGTAGAGAACTTTAGTGCTAGTGAATAGCTTTCTAGATTCTGGTAGACTGTGTATAGCTTTAGGAGATCCATTATACCGGGTTCAAGGATAGATATATTGAAGCCCTCACCGTATATCTCGCTAAACAGTCTCTTAGCCTGCTGCTCGATCTCGCTGCTCCTAATTCCTAGAAAGGAAGTAATCCTCTCTATATTATCCCTGTTGATGCTGGCGTCTACAGCTGGTATGTTGCGTAGGGATAGATCTATAAGCTCCATCCAGAAATCCAGCGAGCCCATTCTAGCCTCCGCCCTAGAAACCTGGTTTGATATCTGTAGCAGGGTTGCTTCATCTATGTTGCTTCTTAGGGCTATTAGATTATCCCTTATATTGATTAGATCGAATATCCTCTCTATATACAAGATATAGAGGCCATAGTTCTCTATAGTTAGCTCATCCGGTAAAGCCCTGATCGGCTCTATATATCTTGGTAGCGATGAATTTATCTCCTCAATAACGCTATCGAGCGCTCTCTTGAGCTCATCGAGATCCATTTCGGCGTAT
>JALXCO010000299.1 GCA_026990885.1 Desulfurococcales archaeon | reverse complement strand
CAAACTAGAGCGTCTAAAACACTAGCAGGCATACCCAATTATCCAAGGGGCGTTTTCAGCCTATATTCGTTTAGATGTATTATATCCGCATCCTCAGGCGAAAACTCCACTTTACATGATTCGCACCTAATCATCTCCTTCGGCTTTGTGAATGATTTTTTACAGCTGTTGCAGCTGTATATAGATACCACGGAATCAAGCACGCGGCCATCCTCAAAGCTTATTGGCTCACCGCACTTGGGGCACTTGAGCCCGCCTCTCTGCTGCTGGAACAGGTTATATGGAGCGATGAATCCGCATTTAAGGTGTCTAACAATGCTTCTCTTCTCAATATTACTGCTTCCGCAGTGGGGGCATGTCAGCAGGAACCTTAGCCTTATACTTCCGCAGTTAGGGCATCTGGCGTATGATCCTTTATACTCGGACTCCAGAATACCTTCAGAAGCTAGAAGCTCAAGCCTATATCTTATCTCGTTTACATCCCCGAAAATCCTCTTCCCATTGTTCGTGTAGTGGAAGCCTTGGTCTCTATCTGAAACCACAGGTGTTATTGGTCCCTTAATCTTTTTGGCTATCTTCTCCTTAGTTAGATCGCTTACAGTAACCACTTCATCGTTTTCCGCGTCATCCTGAATTATGTCCATCTTGTCTTCGCCAGACTCAATGGACCCCATATTCAACACTGCTCCAGACATCAATTATTATTGCTTAAAGTCTTATATGTATAAAGCAATACCCCCATATATATTTTACTATAATACTGCTTAATATTTAATTATAGATATGAGGATTAATGTAGTTAATATATTTAAGATTCGAACAATAGAAAAAAGCAAAAAACCTATAAGATGGATACCGATAATTAATACTATGGAGCCGCGGTAGTATAGCCCGGCCAAGTATGCGGGCCTCTCGAGCCCGTGACCCGGGTTCAAATCCCGGCCGCGGCACTACTCCACGGCTCGCCTCCTGCGTGGGTTCGTGTTATGGTTTCTTTGTATAGGCCATACATCTATAGATATATTGAGGGCCCTGTACTAACATCCTGGCTTGCTGATAGGCTTCTTTCTGCGGGCTCTCGTGTCTTGGAGGTCTCTCTCGATCTCGGCTTGAGCAGGTGTAGAGCATCCCTGGTAGACGGCTCCGTAGATCTATGCGGATACGCATCACTCCCGCTCAGCGAGTTGAGGGATGTTAAGCCGGGCTTCATCTATAAGGTTTTGGAGGGTAACCGGGTTTTTAGGGTTGATTATTTTGATTCATCCTCAAACAGGTATTATAAGCTTAAGCCTGTAGGTGAGGATAAGCCTCCTACACTAGAGATCAATGGGGTCCAGATGCATAGGGTTATCGATACCGATCCCTGGAGGGATGCGATGGCTAAAGTGCGGGAGCTGCGTGGTCTGAGGGGCAAGACTGTTCTAGATATATGCACTGGCCTAGGGTATACAGCGTCTCTCGAGGCTAGATATGGGGCGTCTAAGGTGGTTACTGTTGAGATCGACAGGAACGTTCTAGAGATAGCGAGGCTCAATCCCTGGTCTAGGGGTCTCGAGGAGCCGAGTATAGAGGTTATAAACGGGGATATACTGGATCTGTTGCCGGAGCTTAAAGACGGCTCATTTGACAGGGTGCTCCATGACCCTCCAAGGATAAATGTTGCTGGCGAGCTATACTCTAGAGAGCTATATAAAGAGCTATATAGAATCCTTAGGCCAGGAGGAGTGCTCTTCCACTATACCGGTGAGCCGAGCAGGCACGGTAACGTAAGCTATATTAAGGGGATAAAGAACAGGCTGCTGGCGTCGGGATTCAAGAGGGTTATATGGAGCGGTAGAGCCAAGGGTTTTGTTGCTTTCAAGTAGCGATAGCCTCATGCATACATGCATGTGTAGCTCGGCTGTCTGAGCTCTACTCCCTAAGCTTTCTGGCAACAACCTCTCTAACTATGGATGGGTGGGCCTTACCTCTGGTCTTGGCCATAACCTTTCCTATGAGGAAATTGATTGCCTTTGGATTCTTCTTGGCGTCTTCAACGGCTTTGGGGTTCTCTCTGAAGACCTCGTCGACCAGCTTCTCTATAACCGATCTATCCGATATCACATCTAGCCCTCTGGATCTTATGATCTCTTCAGGATCTAGATCCCTTAGAACCACATCAGGAAGAATCTGCTTCAAGATCTTGATACTGATAACCCCCCTATCCAGAAAAGAGAGCAGCTTACCCACCTTGTCGGGGGACCCCTTAACGACTCTGGGCGATCCACCATGCTCATTCACTATCCCCAGAAAATCATTTATGAGCAGATCAGCCAGCTTCGAGGGGTTGCCATAGTACTTTAAAGCATTCTCGAAATAGTCCGCGAGCCACCTTCTGCTAGTTAACACATTAGCCTCGTACCGGCTCAAACCGTAGCTCTCCATGAATCTCTCGGCCCTAACCCACGGCAGCTCTGGCATGCTGCTGTATACCTTATCTATGAATTCCTTGGTGATTTCTATGGGGGGCAGGTCTGGGTCTGGGAAGTATCTATAGTCCTCCTCATACTCCTTAGCCCTCGAGGGAACGGTAACCCCTCTAGCCGAGTCCCAGTGTCTGGTTTCCCTCCTCACGGATCCTCCAGCCCTAATTATGTTCCTCTGCCTAGTCAACTCGTAATTTATTGCTTTCTCAACATCCCTCAACGATCCTATATTCTTCACCTCAACCCTCTCACCGCCCTCGATAGATATGTTTGCATCCACCCTGAAGGCCCCCTCAAGATCTGGATCGCATATATCGAGATAATCTACGAGAGTCAGCATCTTCTCGAGGAATGCCCTGACCTCCTTAGAGCTCTCCATATCGGCCTCCGTAACGATCTCCAGCAACGGTATCCCAGATC
>JALXCO010000298.1 GCA_026990885.1 Desulfurococcales archaeon | reverse complement strand
GGACCCCGAAGACTGGTAGAAAAACCCAAGCCTAGGCTTAACCCTGGAAACAACACAGTAAACCCTAACGGTAACAACCTCTATATCGCTATCGAACGTGAATCCATATACAGCCCTATGCTTCTCCTCAAAAATCCTCCTAACCAGATCGAGATCAGCATCCCTGGGAACAGAGACAGTGAGCTCCCAGCCCTGGCCAGCATAGCGCACATCGGCATACCTAATGAAGTAGCATCCACCACCAATCCGAGAGGCAAGCATCCCCTCAAGCCTCCTAAAGGAGCTATCCAGATCCTTAGGAAAGCTCTCCCTAGCCTCAAACCTCCAGTCGGCCAGAAGCATCCCGTAAGACGTGAAAACCCCGGGGGCTGGAGGTATAATGACCCTAGATAACCCAAGCTCTATAGCTAGCTCGACAGCATGCTGGGGACCCGCACCCCCATAGGCCACAAGCACGAAGTCACCCGGATCATAGCCCCTCTCAACAGTAACGAGCCTTATAGCCCTAGACATCTCGATGTTTATGAGATCCACAGCGTTGATGGCTACATCAACAGGATCCCCAAGCATCGACAGACCCCTCTCGGCAAGACCGCGATCCAGCTTGAATCCGCCCGCAAGCCTCGAGCCGATCCTGCCAAGCAGCAGGTTGGCATCGGTTATAGTGGGCCTAGCCCCTCCACGGCCATAGCACATGGGGCCGGGATCGGAGCCAGCGCTAAATGGCCCAACCCTCAAAGCCCCTGCGTCATCCCTCCAAATAACTGTTCCCCCACCAGCGGAAACCTCGGCAAGATCGACGAAGGGGAACCTGACCGGGTAGCCGCTACCCTTAACGATCCTTCCATGGTGGCTCTCACCACCAACCTCGTACTCGGAGGTAACCTCAACCACGCCATCGATTACTGTCCCAGCCTTCGCTGTAGTGCCACCCATATCGAAGCTTATCGAGCTGGATACACCAATAAGCTTAGAGAATTCAGCAACAGCAATAACCCCGGCCGCAGGCCCCGACTCGATAAGCTGGATCGGTCTTCTACAAGCCTCATCAACATCGACCAGTCCACCTGCGCTAGACATTATATAGAAGGAGCCGCATCCAAGATCCTTGAGGGACCTCCCAAGCCTATCTAGATAGGAGGAAACTATAGGCATGAGAACAGCATTAACCACTGTGGTTGAGGTCCTCTCATACTCCCTGGGCTCATTCGCAACCTCATGAGATAGGGATACGTATCTAAACACCTTAGAGAGTATGGAGCCAACAGCTCTCTCGTTGGATGGGTTGGCGTAGGAATGGAGAAGGGAAACAGCAACACTCACAACACCTAGGGTTTTCAGCCTTTCGGCTAGATCCCTAACCTCACCGGGATCTATTGGTGTAGCGACATCACCGCTGGGCATTGTTCTCTCAGAGATCCCGAACCTGAGCTCCCTGGGGATAAGAGGCTTCGGCTTTCTGAAAAATAGATCATATATTCTGGGCCTGTTCTGCCTACCAATCTCGATGACATCGGTGAAGCCCTTCGTAGTGATCAGTGCAGCTCTAGGGAGCTCCAGCTTTTCCTGGCCGAGGAGGGCGTTGGTTGCTATGGTTGTTGCGTGGAGGACCTCCCTGATTGATCCTTTATACCTAGATAGATTCGAGACCACAACCCTATCGGGCTTCTCGGGATCGGTGAGATCCTTGAAATAGGCAATGGAGCCATCCTCACCAACCACTATAAAATCGGTGAACGTCCCACCTATATCTACGGAAACCACATATCCAGCCAAGAAGCACTACCAGAAATAGATAATCCGGGGGAAGAAAATATATAGATAACCTATCACATGTGGGAACAACGGTAATTAAATAAAGTAAATAATGAGTAAAAGCTAAAATACACCCGGTGAATAGGGTTGAGCGAGGGATGGAGGCTTCTTAGAGACCTTGAGGAGCTGGTGAAGATACCCATCTACGGGGTTGTCGGCGTGGCCAAGGATGGGGTCCTGATCTATGCGACAACCATAGAGGGGACAGCAGACATCTACTCAAGGGACCTCAAGACCGGGGAGGAGGCTAGATTAACTAGAAAGGGAATATATACCGCGTCAGCAACCCACAAGTCAGACACCGTGGTTTATGGGGTTGATGAGAGCAAGGGTAGAGAACTCATCAAGCTCTATACAGTGAACGCTAGGGGAGGCGAGTCGAAGCCCCTATCGGATCTTCCGCCAAGGAGACTAACAGGCTTGGCGTGGGACGGTGAAAAGGTTGTTGTATCCCTAGTTGGCGAAGGAGGCTTCGAGGTGTGGAAGATCAAGCCCCACCACAGTCAGGAGCTCCTAGCCAGATACAGCAAACCCCTGGCAGTAACCTCGACCTCGGATAGGTATACAGCCGGGTTGGTGTGGGAGTCCGCGGAAGCGTGGAGCATATTTATACTGGATAACTCCAGCGGCGAGCTCAGGGAGTACTCCCCTAGGAAGGGGTCTATGAATAGGGGCCCTGTCCTCAGCGAGGATGGGGCAAAGATTCTTTTTGCCTCTAACTTTGAAGGTAGGGAGAGGCTGTATGTGGCCGATACGGAGAGGCTGGAGGCTGGTAGGGTTAGAACCAGGTTTAGAGATCATATAGCCGATGACCCTGTAGAGTACGTGGCCTACGACTGGATCGATAGCGAGTCGATATGGTTCATGGGGAAGAGGAACGGTAGGGTGAGCCTCTATATAGATGGGAGAAGAGTGAATCTCCCCCGAGGATTCTCGATGGGCGGTAAATACTATGGCGGCAAGATCTATCTGTCGAGGTCCTCACTCACAAGCCCTCCAAGGATAGTGGAGGTAGATGTAGATAGCAGGAGATGGACAACCCTGTATGGGGGTAGGATAGCCAACAGAAGGATCCGGCAGGCGTTTGC
>JALXCO010000297.1 GCA_026990885.1 Desulfurococcales archaeon | reverse complement strand
ACACAGCCTATCTCTCAGGGCATCAGCATCTATCCTGGGGGCCACATACCCCTTGTACTCGGCCTCAACCCACAGTGTTTGGAGGTCCCCCTCCAGCGATACTGCTTTAAGCCTGATCCCGCCTGTACTGGCTTCCGCATCTATGATCCACTTCATATTTAGGTGCACCGATCGCTTAGAGATACGGATTCAAGAAGCATTTATCCAAGCCATGGTATTCTGTATAATGATATATAGGATGCCTTAACCAGACATAGCTAGGGGGAGGCTACCGAAAGTAAAAGGCCTATCCCGAAACCTGGGGAGAGGTGGAGGGGCACACATTATATATTATAGCATCATTAGCTATATTACAATATGGGGATACGGATATTAACTGATAAAGTGAGGAGGTGATGCGGCTTTAGAGGATCTAGCTGAAGCTCTAGAGAAGCTACTGGAGAAGAGGCCAGATATAATTGAGAAAGCATTGCTTAGGCATCCTGAAATAATATATGAGGCCCTCATGAAGGCCACCCCCTGGAGGGAACTCGCTACAAAAAAGGATCTGGATGAGATAAAGGCTGTTATGGCTACAAAGGATGATCTTAGGAGACTTGAGGAGGCCATGGCTACAAAGAAAGATCTCAGGGAGCTTGAGGAGCGTATGGCTACAAAGGAGGAGCTAGAGGACATTAGATCTGTTATGGCTACGAAAAAGGACTTGGAGAGGTTAGCCACAAAGGATGAGTTGGAGAGGATCAGGAAGGCAATGGCCACTAAAGATGATCTTAGGAGGCTTGAAAATATAATTGCTGGCTTGGGTGCTAGATGGGGGGTTATGAGTGAGTCGGCTTATAGGGAGGGTCTTAAGGAGATCCTTAGGGATGCTGGGTGGACTGTTGAGAGTCTTGTGGTTACCGATGTTAAGGGTATTGTGTATGGAAGGCCTGAGGAGGTTGAGATCGATATAGTGGTTAGGGATGGCAAGGTGTATATTGTTGAGATCACTTCGGCCCTTAAGAGATCTGATCTAGCATTCATATCGAGGAAGGCTAAGCTCTATAGGGAGGCCAAGGGTGTTGAGCCCGATAGGATTATAGTTATCACCCCGTTTATACATGATAAGAACCCTGACAGGATCAAGGCTATAGCTAGGGAGATGAATATAGATATTGTCTATCCACACCCTCCCGAATAGGAATAAGCCCTACCCGCATCTGCATCTGCACCTCTTAAGCTCCATGTATATCTCCGCGATCATTGAGAACACTACAACCTCTATGGGGTCTGGCCCCGGGGTCCTCTGGAAGGCGTTCACTAGGGTTTTGGATCTCTCTAGGAGGTTCAGCATGCTGTCTCTTAGCTCGGGGTCCTCTATGGATCTAAAGATCATTCTCAGCCTAGCTATCTCCTCCTCAACGCCCATTCTAAGAGTTGGTGTTGTCCTACCCATACTGGGTCGCCCTCAACTATAATCTTCTCATCTATGCATAGCTCCCCTCTATCCTTTGCTGGATGCTTGATCAGCTCGAAGCACGAGGATCTCCCCCTCAAATAAGACCTAACGATAACATGCACGGTGTGGTGGTGAAAGCTGCCGCCCTCAGGCATGTAGCTCCCGGCTCTGGAAACCCTATTGAACACGACAACCCTAGCTTGAGAAGACAGCCTCCTTATAGCTGAGGTAACCAGGGTGTATTGGGTTAAGAATCCTTTAGCAGGATCCGTGTGGAGATACGGATCAACCACAACAACGCTGTCGAAGCCCCTGCAGTGCCTTATAGATAGCTTGAGGAAGTCCTCGAGCCTTAGCCCGCGGGAAACATATATCCTGTCTAGATCGGCGTTCACTATGGTTCTAGCGATCCTTCTAAGCATGTAGGGGTTGAGCCCCCCGAAAAGCTGGTTGATGTATAGGTATGTGTCTCCATACCTAGAGAGGCATGCCGCAACCCTATGCATGAGCTTTTGGGTGATCTCCCGATCACCGTAGAACTCTAGAATCCACTCCCTCCTAAGGGGCTGGAGAAACACGTCGAGTAGCTCTATGCATGTAATCATCTATGGACCCCTATATAGATCGGGAAGAACTATATATGTTAATAACATGTATATTTCATCAGCAGTGGGTGGGGGAGTAGACCGAAACTAAAGGCCCCGAGCACACAGGATAAAAAAGATCGAGACGAAACCAGCCTGAGGGTGCCTAGCCATATCTAAACATGACGCCAGCAACTCCGAAGCCTACAGCTAGGATCGTTACTATAGATATGTGGATAGCCAGATCATAGATATCTATATCGCCACCAGACCTATACCTCCTAATGATCCTGAGCCTAGCATCGGCAGCGAGACCAAGCGTGGCTAGAAGCATAAGCACCTTTACCCCAAGCATGAAGGCCCTGGAGCCCGGATTGAACCACTCAGCTATAGGATACCACACACTACCCATATAGACGCCTGTCGCAACTGAAATCAGCAGGCTAGGGATTCCGATCCTCTCGTATATAGACTCGAACCTGTCCAGCTCGCTGAAATCCCTAGATCTAAGCATAGGCACCATGTATCCAGCAAGTATTATTATGTGGCCGCCAATCCATATAGATGCTCCAACTATATGTAGGATCAGCGCTATAGTGTACGGATCAACCATCGAGAACCACCCAACCTATTTTAATAGCCATCAACAACTATTAACTCTTGGAGGTATTCTTGAGGCGCAGACCTAGAGGGCTGATTAGATTCGGGAAATGGGAGCTGAGATCAAGAATTACGGGGGATAATCCAGACGGCGGTAAGGGTGAGGATAAGTGCTAGGGGTAGAGGAGAGGGAATCAAGACCCCCCTACACTACTAGCTAACTCAGATGAAGATAAAGTTAGAGTATCTGAGCCTCCACGATACTGGTATTGATCCCTAGGAAACCCTCACCCTAGCGAT
>JALXCO010000296.1 GCA_026990885.1 Desulfurococcales archaeon | reverse complement strand
CCGGATCTATATTATGCAGCACATACTCCACAATGTCGAGAAGAACCCTTTTAGAGTCGGTATCCCCGATCGAGAGGATCTCGTCTCTATTAACGACTTTAGCCAAATCACCTACCCGATACAGGTATAGAATCAAAGAGAAAAAGCGGGACCCCCCTTAATTAATCCCAAAACAATATTCATATAGTAGAGCTAAATCAACGGTGAACAATAATCCATGCCTACATCGCCGAGATTCATTGTTGATACAATGCTCGGAAACCTGGCTAGATGGCTCAGGATGCTTGGCTACGATACCCTATACAGCAGGAGCTTCGATGACTGGAGAATCATAGATATAGCGTCTAAAGATGATAGGGTTATAGTGACGAGGGATAGAGGGCTATATGCAAGGGCGCGGAAAAGAAACCTCAATGCCCTACTCATAAGGGATCTAGAGATCCACGACATGCTGAAGTACATCTCGAAAAGACTGGGTGTCAGATTTAGATTCAACGAGAACGACACTAGATGCCCACACTGCAACCACCCCCTCAGAAAGACAACATCGATCATAGAGGTAAGCGGTAAGGTCGACGAGAACATCCTTAAGACATATAGAGAGTTCTGGATATGTGACTCGTGCAGAAAGGTGTATTGGAAGGGGAATCATTGGAGAAACATTGAATATATCCTGAATAAAGTTGAATATTGGGAGTGAGTGGGGTATGGCCTCCGCAGACCTACAGGCGGTGGAGCCTGAAGAAATAACTGTGGATCTCGCAACCGTGTTGGTCAGGCTGGCAAGAAGATCCATAGAGTACTATGTAGAGCATGAGGAAAACCCGGAGATACCCAAGGAGATTGAAGAGAAATACCCGATACTGTCTAGAAAGGCGGCTGTATTCGTAACTGTAGAGAAGCTGGATGTGGCCAGCGGTAAAAGATCTCTGAGAGGATGCATCGGATTCATACTACCCTACTATAGGTTGGGGAAAGCAGTAATAGAATCGGCTATAAGCGCTGCATTTAAAGACCCCAGGTTTCCCCCACTGGACAAGAGGGAGGTCCCACACATAATAATTGAGCTCAGTATACTGGGTGAGAGAAGAAAGATCGATAATATAGAAACAATAACTATAGGTAGAGACGGACTATACATAGAGAAAGGATTCAGCTCAGGGATACTCCTCCCCCAGGTACCGATAGAGTACTGCTGGGATAGAGAAACATTTCTCGCCGAAACATGCATAAAGGCTGGTCTAGAACCAACATGCTGGCTCTATAGCGATGTAGCTGTATACAGAATACCCGGCAGGATATTTGTCGAGACAGAGCCTGGAGGAAGGGTTGTTGAGAGGGACCTCACTAGGGAGTACATGGATAGGTGTGGATATATAGCGTAGACGCGAGCCTCTATCTAGCTACTCATGTATATATAGAAGAACGGCACCCTTGGGAGTTTTTCTCAAGACCTTAACGAATCCGTATCTAACCAGCTGGTAGGCATGATCATTTAATCCAAGTATCGAATCCTCTATCAGGCCTCTAGAAACCCTGAACCTAAGCCCAACAGGGTACTTTATTATAGCGTTCACGCTATTTGAACCCACCCACTGTATTATCTTGAGCCTCATTCTTTTGGCATCATCGAGATCTCTAGAGATATACCTCGCCGCCGCACCGTCTTTACCTGATCTATACACCTTGACATTGGCTAGCTCCATCAACCTCACCTTAGCGCTATCGCCACCGCCCAATAACCGATCTATATCGGATCTAGATACATACACACACAGCTTGCCATATTCATCAATCAACTTAAGGATCCTGCTACCTAGCTTATCGTTATCCGGATGATACCTAGCCTCAATCGATGAGAGCTCTCTAGGTGCATCCTCTATACATATTTTAACGGGGTCCTCAACATACATGAGCCTCCTAGACCGGTAATCAAGCTTCTTTCTATTTAGCGCAGCTATATTATCCCACGAGATCGAGGCGTCGGTAGGCTTTATACCAACGTCCTTCACGATCTCCAAGATAGTTTCAGCCAATATACCCCGCTCCCTTAATCCTGCGAGTGTCCCGAACCTGGGATCGTTGGGGCCTCTGAATCTGTCTGGATACCGCTCTGTAAGCTTTTTTATTCTAGATTTACTGAGTATGAATCCCTGAAGCTTTAATCTGCCGAAGTGGATAACCTCGGGGTATCTCCAGCCTAAATGCCTATATAGATAGATCTGTTTCCTCGTATTCTGCTGATGCTCACGGGCTCTAAGTATATGTGTCACACCCATAAGCTTATCGTCTACAGCTGAGGCGAAGTTGTATGTTGGCCACACTATATATCTATCTCCAGTTAGTGGGTGGGGGTACCTGTCGGTATCTATAATTCTGAAAGCCACCCAGTCAACGATGCTGGGATCCGGGTCATTGAGATCTGTTTTAACCCTAACCACGGCTTCACCCTCGCTAAAGTGCCCGGAGAGCATCTTGTCGAATAGCTCTAGATTGTCCTCGGGGGAACGCTCCCTGTGGGGGCAGGGCTTTCTGCTAGATCTGTATTTCCTGAACTCCTCCTGGGAGCAGAGATCTATATATGCGCCCGAAACCTCAATGAGCTTTTTAGCTAGATCATAGTATATCTCCATCCTCAGGCTCTGTATATATTCCTCATCCCACTTAACGCCGAGCCATCTAAGATCCTCTTTGATCTGTATATAGGCCTCGGGCAAAGGCCTCTTTATTCTAGGATCGGTATCCTCAAACCTTAGTATCATCCTCCCCCTATATATCTCTTTACCGTATATGTAGCTTAGAACAGCCGGCCTAGCATTGCCTAGGTGAAGCGCATAGTCCGGGTTGGGGGCGAACCTCGTAACCACCTTACCTATGGAGGCGTTGGGTAGCTCGGGGAGCTTCTTGGTCTCCTCACGATCCTTTTCGGCTAGAGCCGAAGGATCCAGCTCGCTGAGAAGAGCCCGCTGGCTAGATGTATCCATGGAGTTAACTACTTCAATAAACCTCTTGATTCTCTCGGCGATCTCTCTAGCCCTAGGCTTAAGGTCGGGTCTGGAGCCCAGAACCTTATTTATGACAGGGCCTATACTGGCTTTCCCGCCATGCTTAACCGCGTTTATAAGTATATGCTTAACTATCAGTCTATCGATATCATCGAGCTCATCCAGCCTTAATCTCTCTGACATCCTTATCACTCGCTATTAATAGTATAGCTTTTTGGGGCTTATCAATAGGCATGTGGGCAGCATAAACAACAACACCAGATGACCTAGACCTGATATTTCTAACCTCCCCCTTACCCGTTAATACATACCCTATCTTATCCCCATACCCGAGGCTTGAACCGATCTCCACATCCAAAATAACCTTATACCCCTCCAGCTCATCCAGCTCCAGGCGTGTGCCTCTCCCTATATATATACCCTTACCCGAGGAGGAGTCCATCACTATAAATTCTCTTGCTGAACATCCCTTGCCAGGATCATAGATATACCTATAAGCCTCCTCGAAAGGGAATTCAGTGAAGCACTTTAACGGCTTCCTGCAGGCATCAACACGCTTTATCGAGGCTTCACCTGGATCGAGGCGGTAGCATCCTCCCTCAGAATCAGAGCTACATTCATCAACCTCAACCAAGATGAAGGGGTGGCTCTTTACGGATCTATTCAATGTCTTCTCCAAGCTAATCTTGATGTGAGCTCCCTAATCAACTCGATACCCTCACGATTTTCGGCCCTGATCCTCTCCAGATACTCAAGCGCTTTACCATAGTAGTATTTCACGCGGCCCTCAGCATAGTCCAGAGCACCGCTGTCCCTTATCATGTCTCGGGCCATCGACAGCTCCTCGATGGATGCTTCCCTATTACCTACTATAGACATGAACCTCTTTCTAGCTTGATCATCGAGATACTCTATAGCCTTAATAACCAGTAGCGTTCTCTTACCCTCTCTAAGATCATTAAGTATGGGCTTTCCAGTCTCCTCAGACTTCCCGAAAACACCTATAATGTCGTCCCTGATCTGGAAAGCCACACCAGCGTTCACAGCGTAGAGATAGATGTACTCCAAATCGCTCTCACCAGCTCCCGAGATCAATCCCCCAATCACTGCTGCAGACGCGAACAGCGATGCCGTCTTTTTAGATATCATTTCGATATAGTCCGACTCACCTATGTTGTGGGATTCGGAAAAGATCATGTCTAGCGCCTGGCCCTCCGCTAGGGTTATCGTGGCTTTATTTAGTATATCGATAACCCTGATCACAACATCATCGGACACGCCGTGCTTCCTAAGATCTATAATGGGTCTATAAGCCAAGCTGTGGAGAAGATCACCTGCCAGTATAGCCATAGCCTCGCCATAAACCTTGTGTGTTGTAGGGACACCACGCCTAAAGTCGTCGTTATCCATTATATCGTCATGTATCAGTGTGAAGTTATGTATTATCTCCACCGATGCAGCAGGGTAAGAAGCTATCTGGAGGTCCCCTCCATATGTATAGGTGAATAAACCGAGGATAGTAGGCCTTAACCTCTTTCCACCGGCATTTATTAGGTGGGATGACGCCCTATATAAAATCTCGGGGGAGCCCTCTAGATTCCTTTTTATAACCTGCTCAACCATCGGTATGAACTTGCCGATGAAATCCTCAAGCCTCAACCTAATCCCACATACTGTGTTAGCTATATGAGACTAATATTTTAGGCATGAAGCTACAGGATAGATGTCTTGCTCAATCCCCTCCTCATGAGCTCGTAGTCCCATCTATCAATCTTCCTTTCACTCATCCACTCCCTCAAAACGCCGGTAATTACTATGGGTTTCTTCCTTAAATCATGAACCTTCTTAGAGCCCGTAAGAAACATCGCGGCCTTTATCTCCCTTATAAAGGCGTCTATATATAGGTTAAGCCTCCCCCTAAAGTACGCCTCTAAAGCGGGTCGAGCTATACCAACCATGTCGGCGCCAAGAGCTATCGCTTTGGCTGCGTCGATGCCTGTTCTTATACCTCCGCTACCTATTATAACCGCGTCTGGAGCCATGAACCTGGCCTCTATAATTGATGCCGCTGAAGGTATACCCCATACAGATATGGAGTCGGCTAGAGCCGCTTTAAGCTCGTCGCCCGATTTGAGAGCTCGATACTTCTCAACCAGTATCCAGTTTGTTCCTCCAGCGCCCGATACATCGAAGATCCTTACACCGGCATCCCTAAGATCCCTAACAACTTCCATGGATAAGCCGCATCCCGTTTCCTTAATGATGACCGGCACATCTATAGCGTCTACAAGCCTGGATATAGAGCTGATAAGATTCCTATATATAGGCTCCCCCTCAGGCTGAATAACCTCTTGAGCAGGGTTTAGATGGATAGCTATAGCGTCGGCATCGATCATCTCAACAGCCTTCTTAACCTCCTTCAAGCTATACCCCCCAACAATCTGGGCAGCACCAATATTGGCTACAAGCACTGTTGAGGGAGCCTTCTTCCTGACTATAGCGAAGGACTCAGCCAGCTCTGGATTCTCTATAGCGGCCCTTTGGGAGCCTACACCCATAGCTATCTTGAATTCCTCAGCTACCTCGGCAAGCGCCGCATTTATATGTGCAACATCTGGATGCCCCCCGGTCATCCCTGTGATCATTACTGGTGCCGACAGCTTCTTGTTGAGGAAATATATGCTGGTGTCTATATCGGCGAAGTTGAGCTCTGGCGCGGCGTGGTGTATGAGGTGTACGTGCTCAAACCATGTGGTTTGGGGGCCCTCAACCTCTCTATTTAGAGTTATATCTATATGCTCCCATTTCCTTCTAGAGGTCTTCAATACATTATCACCGTGCCGAAGCTTCTATCCCCCATAAGTGCTCGATACACGTTATCCTTAACCGAGCCATTAAATATGAAGCCCACAGCTCCACGGCTGAGGGCTCTGTATCCGCTGAGAATCTTTATTTTCATACCACCGGTTACATCTATAGTGTTTGGTTTAGATAAATCTATGTTGTCCTTCAGATCTCTAACCACTACTTTCTTCAGCAGGGTTCCATGGCCAGAGCTGGGGTCCCTATCAAACACGCCATCAACGTTGGTTGCGAAGAGAACGCTACGTGCCCCAAGCAGATCCGATAGCTCCCAAGCCAATGTGTCTCCAGACACTATTCTGAAGCCTTTATCGTCAGCTACAACATCCCCATGCAATACAGGGATGGCCCCATGCTCTATAGCCCTTACTATAGGATCGATATACATTCCGTACCCATTCTCCCCTCCACGAGCAACCATAAATGAGTGAGGAGAGAACGACAGGGCCCAGAGGCCGTTTAGATTCAGCTTCTCAACAATAATAGAGTTAAGCCTCTGCATCCACAGGGCAGTCTCACAGCAGCCCCTTACCCCTAGATAGCCCTCGGGATCCAGATACCTTCTAGCCACATAGTGCCCAAAGCTTCCTCCACCATGTATAATGATGAGCCTCATCTCCCCCCTCTCCTGCTGGGCCCTCCTAATCTCACGCGCTATCCTAGTGATGGCTTTATAGTTCGCCTTAAGGGGTGTTGATTTATCGGTTATAACTGACCCTCCGATTTTAAGTATGGTAAGATCATCTGAATCCATATCTGAATCTACCCACAACTACACCATCATAGATATAGATTTCATTATAGGACTTAATTATGGGTAGCCCATAGATCATGGACCAGAGCCTATTATGAAAAAATATGAGCTTCGACAGATTCTCTAGATCCCTTGCCCTAACATATCTAACACCATATATAGAGGTTATCCCAACAGTCTTCGTTAAAAGATCCATAAGCTCCCCCTCAACAGCTAGATCCCCACCAATCCTATAGCTCCTATACATCTCATCGATAGCCATGAAGGATCCATCGTCTATCTCTATGATCTCGTCAGACCTTCTAAAAGCTATACTGGATCTCTTCGCCAAACCCCACCTGAGAGCCTCGATAAATTCGTTTCTCCCTAAAGCTTTCCGGTCTATAACTATCAGCGCCTTCACCAGATCTTCACTGCTGAGCTGACCCTCGGAAATGATCTCCCCAATATACTGTGTGGCCAACACATAGAGGGCTCCAGGAAGCAGGACAGGTTTCTCAAGGTATACATCTATCTCAACACTGAATCTAGCCTGCAGCTCCTGCGATAACTCCTCTACGAATCTGCGCAATATATCCCTGAAGACCCTAGACCTGTATCCAGAAATCGAAACCCTATTCTCATCAGAAACATCCAGAGACACCTTTAACCCTACAGTGTTTTTCAGCCTACAAACAACAACTGGGTTCAATCTGCCCTCTAACGGGATGCCGAATATAGGCATATATAGATCGAGATCTATATAGCTGGAGGTCCCCTCCATAATAGACATCGAGACATCTACTTAACAGCAACAGCGGAGGCGTAGCCAACAACCCAGCTCTTATCCCCGGTTACGTCTCCAGAGGTAGCGTACTTGAGGATCTTTATTTTAGAGTACCCCATTAGCTTGGCTAGATACATCATGATCATTACGGGGCCAGGACCACAAGCAGTAACGTTGTTGGCTTCTATATATGAGTAGAACGACTCAGGATCCATTTTAGCTACATATTCAAGGGCGGATAGATCCTTCTTAACCGCACTATCATGGGGCTCGTAGTGGGTCCAGTCAGACGACGCGATATAAATGATGCCTCTCCCCAGCTTATTCGCCGCGTTATATATCGCTTTAGCCAGGTCCTCAGAAACGGCTGGATTCTGGATCATCAATACTATAGGCACAAACCTGAATCTATCACCAAAGAGATACTGGAGAAATGGAAGCTGCACCTCGACTGAATGCTCATTCATGTGGGCCTCATCATTTATATCTAGATAGCTGCTCTCCCTAACAATCTCCCTAGCAAGCTCGCTGTCCACCTCAACTCTACCCAGGGGAGTCTCCCACGAAGCATCAATCATTGTTGCTACTAGAGAACCCATACCAGTGTGGTTTGGGCCGGCAATAACGATTGTCTCGGGAGCGCCAGATAGGTAGACATTATAGTATGTGTGCGAGGCTACAGGACCGCTATACATGTACCCCGCGTGTGGGGCGAGAAAAACACTGCTTACGTATCCTTCCTCCACAGATCCTTCTCTAGCTGGAAGTTTACCTATACCTATCGGGTGGAGAAAGCACCACTCTATCCTTTTAACTAGATCGTTTCTATCCGACTCATAGAAGTAGCCAGCAACAGCGGGATGCCTTATTTTCAAACAACCACCCGGGTCTCGAACTCCTCAAGCTTCACTGGAAGCTCGTCCGTCGGGCCCAGCATCCCTTTCTCCCTGAGAATCTGTCTGGCGAGGATATAGTAGAGAAGAGCCAACGACTTTCTCCCCTTATTATTTGCTGGAATAGCTAGATCGATACCATATATCCTGGCATCGGTACTTATGAACGCAACGACAGGAACCCCTATCTCAACGGCCTCCTCAAGCGGCTGTGAATCAACCTTAGGGTCAGTAACCACCAGCACCTCAGGCTCCACGTAGTGGGTTAGGTTAGGGTTGGTCAGGGTTCCCGGCAGGAATCTACCGATAACGTATTTTGTGCCAACAACCTTGGAGAACATCTCTATAGGCTTGAAGCTATATTGTCTAGCACCCACAACAAGCACGTCCTGAGGATCGAACCTCGCTAGAAACTTACTGGCGATCCTGAGCCTCTCATCGATCTTTCTAACATCGAGAACATAGAGACCGTCGGGCCTAACCCTATATATATAGCGCTCCATCTGCTTGTTAGAGAAGTACGTCCCTATATGTACGCCTGCAGAAAGGTACACGTCGATAGGTACAAGAAGCTCTACCGTTGAGTATGTTGACACCATCTTGGATTCTTTAGATACCTCCGAAGACTGCTCCTCCGAGGAATTATCTTTCGACACGGAGATCACCTAGACAGCTAGATTTTTCTAGAGTAAAATATAAGATCCCTAATTAAAGGCACGTGGGTCAGAAGAATCCTTCTACAGCAATATCTCCTCACACCAAGATCGTCTAGAACCTTTTTGGGGTCCTCACCCCTCCTAACCCTCGACTCAAACTCCTCCCAGTGAATCGATATTGGGTAGCCGCACGTGTAGCATCTGACTGGAATGATCATCAGCATCACCTATATGACTTCTGCCTGAATCTTCTAGCTGAATACCTCATCCACTTCTCAGGCTCCGTCCTTCTAGGATCACCGGCAAGCATGACCCTATCATACTCCCTATATATCTTCCTAACCTCAGGTATGTCATCATAGAACTTGGAGATGCCCCTAGCAACAGCTATCCTAACGGCTTCGGCCTGACCCATGTAGCCTCCTCCCTCAACCCTGACATCTATATCTATCCTGCTCCTCAGCTCCTCCCCGATCAGCAGGTAGGGCTCGATCATCTTCAGCCTAGCGATCTCTATAGGCCATATCTCTATAGGTACACCATTCACCCTAAACCTGCCCCTACCCTCCCTAATAATAGCTCTAGCTATAGCAGTCTTTCTCTTCCCCGAAGATATAACCAGCTTCCTAGACTCGGACATGCTCAAACACCCTTCCACCCGAGATGCCTACATATATCTTCAACATAGACGTATTTATTACCTAGTCTAGAGGCATCAGCTATAGACAGCCTTATCATCTTCAGATTGCTTCTTTTCAGCTCCTCAGGCACGCCAATATAAACCTTCAGCCTCTTCAAAGCCATCATACCCCTAGTA
>JALXCO010000295.1 GCA_026990885.1 Desulfurococcales archaeon | reverse complement strand
GATAAAAGCAGAAGTCTCCTGAATCTAGAGCCCCCCACAGCCAGCCTTAAAGAATCAGCAATACCCATAGCAGACTACCCGCCAGCACAGAGTAGCCGCAGGTCTTCTATAGGCCCTAACCTAAGCGGCTACAGGAAAAACCATCTAACGCACCCAACACCCTTAACGTGTCTAGGCTGTCTCCCTATAGTGATCCCTGCGGATCCGCTGATCACGCTCTCTTTATAACCAGCATGAAGGCCTCGGAGTTCGAGAGGGGACCTCCGCCAAGATCGAAGTAGAGCCTCACACCCTCACCGGTGGAGGGCGTCGAGTCGGAGCTGAAGTAGAGGACCCCCACAAGCACATAGTCGGTTAAGCCGCTATCCCACCTATATAGCTCAGCCTTATACACCGTGTTCGGCGGGGTCTTACCACCGACAACATATACCTCAGCCTTGTAGTACCAGTTGCCCTTAGAGACGCCCGTCGAGGCTATAGGCTTCGAGAGGCTCATGTTTACAGCTGTAGACACAGTTAATCCGGCAGACGCTATATCTCCGCCAGCCCTCATAACCCTCTGGTTAGCAACTGAAACCTCATTGGTTATCTCCACAATCGAGCTCGTGTAGTTGGAGAACTGCTCATCACCTCCGCCGGAAACAGCTAGCGACGCTATAGATACCGCCCCAGCAAGTATCAGCAGGGCACCCACAACAACACCTATCTTCCTGAACCTGCTGGAGATCATCTATATAACCCGATTCAATAGCTTTGATGGGGAAGAGTATTTAAACAAACACTCCTAATAACAGACCTATACCCCCAGCCAAGTAGTAACACCGATCATAAACCCAGAGAAAGCGGCTCGAAACCCCCTTAAGCCGTGAGGAGATATCGGCTAAAGGATCTAGCAGCCACGCCATATAGCAATCTAAGATCCAGACATAATGAGAGCGAAAACATCCAAAATCATCATCAAACCCTAAACCGCTTGGAACCCTGAGCCCTCATGTAGAACCATTCATACCCCTCCTCTACAAGCTCTATGTGGACATCCTCGAACCAGGGAATGCCTGTCCTCTCAAGGATCTCCGCCTTGATCCTCCCCCTCTCAACCATCGATTCAGGAAGCTCCCTGCATACAACAAGAATATCCACATCGCTGGAGCGTACAGCCCTACCCACGCTCCAGCTACCTATAAGGCGAGCTCTACACCCGATCTCCTCCGCAGCAGCCCTAACCCTCTCAAAAGCCTCCCAGGGATCTATGCCCCTCCCAGCAAACAACCTAACGATTTCTTCTTGATTCAACAAACGCTATCACCTCGCTAGCGAGCTCACAGCGTTATACTTCTAGATTTCATACATTAATGTGCTAGAGCAAAAACTTTTAATAGTTCAGAGCTTAAATGAGCTAAGCAGAAATAAATAGCTATAATGAAAATATAAGATACGGAAACTAAGTGGAATGAACTAATTAAGGATCTAAAGGATCTGGAGAGATTAGGGTAGATCAGCTATGGATCAGGGTGACGGTAGGGATGTTCTGCTTTATTTGATTAATAGGCACTTCAGCCTCTATGGCTTGCTGTATGGCAGGAAGAAGATTCAGAAGCTGGTTTTTCTTGTGGAGCATCTCGATCCCGATGGGTGGAGGATCACGAGGTCTAGCGGCTTAACGGGATACCGCTTCAAGATCTGGCTCTACGGACCGTTCTCCGAGGAGATATACAGGGACCTCGACTGGCTTGTGGACAGAGGGGCTATCGAGGAGGATGTTGTCGGGGTGGAGAAGGCTGTTGTTCTTAGGGAGCTGGGTATATCCCTTCCACTCTATGTGGATGACGGCTTCCCGAAGGTGATCTATATATATAAGCCTAGAAGGCGGATACTCAAGCTCATACCAGGGTTCGGCTCGGGCGATCGGTGGGGCGGTGATCTGCATCCAGAGCTCAGGAGAAGAATCGACACCATAGTAGAGAGATACGGAAAGCTATCACCAGCAGAGCTTGAGGAGGAGGTAAACAGCATGCTGAAGCTAACACCGGAAAAGAAACAGAGATACAGAGGCGTAAAAATAGACAAATACCTAGAGGAAGAGGGGCTCGCGTGAATATAGTTGATACTGTGGGACAGCCTTAAGCTCTCTAGAGGCATCGAGATCATACCCAACAGAACCCACAGAAGGAGCGTGGAAAAGATTCTTAAGGCTCTAGATAGCGGAGCTCTAGACCCCAGCGAGTTGCTTCTAGTATCGCAGTACGATCTAACGGTGAAGAGAGCAAGAGGCGAGATAATGAGCGCCGTCAGGAGCATGGCGAAGGCACTTAACCTTAGAAAGCCAGAGAAAGTGGTGAACGAAACATCCTCAACATACATGTTTAGTGTAGCAGTATACCATGCACTAAGGAATATTCTTAATCAGCATGGGCTACGCTTCGCTATAGAGCCGAACCTCCAGAACGTGTATTTTATAGGTGCTTATGATTACGCTATAGTAGACTCGAGCGATAGAGCTATACTAATTGCTGAAGTAAAGAGGCTACAGTTGCTAAGGAATATAGGAGAATACATGAATCAATTCAGAACTAAACTAAAGCGGACTCTAGATAAGCTAGAAGCCACCTATATAAAGGCATATAGCGATCCATATCCACGTAACCCCAGATCTAGGTGAAAAATGCGAGGATATCGATGACCTGCTGGAGAGCATAGGTCTTATTCTTGCGGAGATCAAGCATCCCGTATTATTGATTACGTCGCGGGGTATTAGGAGTAGGAGCGATACAGTATCTAGATTCCAGAAAGACCTCGACAGATACATATCATCTATAGTTACATTCCGTAAGTAGGTCGATGCTCAACCAAACAAACCAAGTTAGTTAGAGATCCCAATATTCTGTTCTCACTGCTGGGTTCATTCATATAGCTGTTCCACAATTTCCACACACCCATTATC
>JALXCO010000294.1 GCA_026990885.1 Desulfurococcales archaeon | reverse complement strand
GTTATGCATTGATACTAGACACGTTGATATAAAACGATATATTCTGCATACAGCAAAAAATAACATGCCATGCAGGAGGGGAGGGAGACTGGAGAGGGATCTGGCATATCGTTTGTTGAAGCTTTAGACGATATGATCTTGGTGAATGCGAAAGCCTCTAGCTGGATAGATGCGGTTAAGCTAGCTGGCGAGCTCCTGGTTAAGGGCGGTAAGGTTAGAAGAAGCTATATAGATGCGATGGTGAAAACAACTAGGGAGCTGGGGCCCTACTCGGTTATTGCTCCTGGCGTCGCTATACCCCATGCCAGGCCTGAGGATGGCGCTGTAGATATCGGGTTCAGTATGGTGGTGCTTAGTGAGCCGGTTAGGTTCGGCTCGCCAAATGATCCGGTGTATATCGTTATAGGCTTCTCCGCTGTAGATAAGAAATCCCATTTAGAGGCTCTCAAGCAGCTAGCCGATCTGCTATCGAAAGAAGGATTTATCGATGATGTCAAAAACGCTAGAAGCATAGAGGAGGTTAAGTCGATAATAGCTAGATACATGCGGTAACGCTAATCTAATCCAGCAAAAGGAGCTCTTTAGATCCTATCACCTCATCTATAGCCTTCTCAATATCTCTGTAGCTCGATGCATTGGTTACTAGAGACTCTATCCTGTCTCTTATCTCCCCTATCTTTAGCCTTCTAACTATATATTTCACTTTACCCACATACGCTGGAGACACGCTCAACTCCGTTATTCCAAGGGATAGCAGTATGGGGATCGCTCTCGACCTCCCCGCCAATTCTCCGCATATCTTCACCTCCACACCCCTGCTTCGGGAGGCCCTGGATACGTTTCTCACTACTCTAAGTACCGATGGATCGAGATCGTTGTAGAGGTACTGAAGCTCCGGATTTGTTCTATCTGCAGCAAGCATGTATTGCGTTAGATCATTTGTTCCAATACTCACAAAACCTATAGGTGCATTATCTAGCAGAGCATCTATCATCACGGCTGACGAGGGGGTTTCAACCATTATACCTATCTCAGGTACCCTAGACTCGTCTCTCGATCCAGTATAGGCGGCTAGCATGCTGCGATACAGATCAAGGAAATCCAGCACTTCATCAAGTGTAGACACCATAGGAATCATAAGCCTAAGGTTGCCCCTCCTGCTTGCCCGAATAAATGCCTTTAGGAAGGGTTCCAAAAGCTCTTCCCTATACCTATATAGCAGCCGTATGCCGCGTACACCCAGCTGTGGATTGGGATCCTTTATAGGCCCAATGAATTTCACGGGCTTATCAGCCCCTATGTCTGGTGCTCTAATAACCACCTCCTTACCCTGGGACAGCTCGGCTATCTTTGTGAGCAAGCTATATATCTCATCCTCGCTTGGCGGCCTCTCCCTATCAACGTACATGAATTCCATCCTGAATAGCCCTATGCCATCACATCCGTATTCATGCATTACTCTAACCTCATCTAGGGAACCCATATTGCATTGAACCACAACCCTAACATTGTCTATAGTGTATGCCTCGACCCTGGATGATTCCTTAAACATCTCTAGCATCCTGGCCGTCTCCATAGCGATCTTCCTGTATTTGTCGAGGGTATTCCCGCCTGGATCAGTTATAACCACACCGTTAACCGCATCGATAATAGCCTCCTTGCTACGCTTATCGAGATCAGCTGTCGGCTCATCTGACAGTATTATATATGGGATACCATATGATCTAGCCAGTATGGCAACATGCGAAGTAACTCCACCCCTTCTCGTTACTAGACCCTTAACTCCACGCCTAACCATATCTAGAAAGTCGTGTGGTGCTACTTCATCAGCAAAAACTATCGAGTCTCTATAGATCTCCTCCTCTCCAGCTGCGTGTTTCATCAGCTTCTCTATAATTCTTGATGCAAGATCTTTAAGATCCACTATCCTAGCCTCAATAAGATCGCTACCGCTACGGCTAAACTCCTCTCTATACTTTTCATATATCCTCTTCACAGCCTGCTCAGCACAGACACCATGGCTCTCTATAAGGTGTCTGGCTTCGCTGATCATCGATTCAAGCATTAGCTTTTCCGACTCGATCAGCAATTTATCGGATTCAGGGGCGGAATCTATAAGCCTAGATATATCCTCCATAACCTTCGAAAATGCTTCATTAAGCCTGTCAATCTCTTTCGCGGTATCCTGAACCCTACAGCTGTCTGGCACCAACGATATATAGTCTATTTTCCTGAAGCTTACTATTCTTCCAATATGGATCCCTGGCGAGGCAACAATCCCTCTATAGGTTTTCTCCAAGTAATCTCCCACATATATATGGGGGTTGAGGAAATAACTATATTATTAAACAATGTATAAATAAACTATAATTACCTAGAGTAGCTACTCCATGCATGGAGCAAGACACCCTCTAGGGCGCCTTAATGATGGGTATCAAACGGTGTGTCGAGGCATGGTGTCTAGATTCAGGGTGAAGATAAAAAACAGGTCCGGCCTACACGCTAGGCCCGCAGCTATATTCGTTTCCACATGCAGAAAATATAAATCCAGCATAGTTATCCACAAGGACAATAGGTCTGCTGATGCGAAGAATATTCTCCAGGTTCTATCGCTAGGTATAGATCAGGGAGACGAGATAGATATAGTAATCGAGGGTGAGGACGAGGACGAGGCCTCTAAAGATATAAAGCAGCTGCTGGAGAAGCATCTTCCCGAGATAGATAGGTGAAGGATCCGCTGGTTTAAAGGATCATGGTTAGCTCCGATAGATCAGCTGATAACGTGACTATCGTCTCGATCTCCGACAATAGGGTTTGTACAAGCTCATTATCGTAGTTCTTGAATTTAAGGATGTTCTTCTTTATCTCTCTACGCATCCTCAGAATCTTCAACGCCTTATATACATCCATAGCCTGGAAAGCGTTTGTCGCGCTAACCACCATCTC
>JALXCO010000293.1 GCA_026990885.1 Desulfurococcales archaeon | reverse complement strand
CAGCATTGTATCGCTCAAGCTCCCCGGAAAGGTGTACGCGTCATTCATACCTAGCCAGAGCTTCCACCACAGATCACTTATAGATAGAGCCATAGTGGAGCAGCTATCCATCAACCCCAGGAGGTCCCCCAGGGATATAGCTAGGGCTCTAGACATCTCTAAAAGAACGGTGGTTAGAAGGGTTAAGAGGCTGATTGAGGGCGGAATGATCAAGCTTGTACCTATCATAGACCTGTCGAAAAGCGGATTAATAATGTTCTCAGCAATATCCAGGAGCATAGAGAGATTCATCGGGGAGGTCCGTCCCCATATAGTATGGGACTTCACGCTCAACAACACTGGAATGATCATAATGGCGTCGAGGGACCTCGACGAGGCCAAGAGCGTGATAGATGTTATAAGGGATAGGGATAGGGGGTCTATGATAAGCATAAAATACAGGTATAGCTTCTATAGATATAGGGTCTAGAGCAGGCTAAACCAACAATCTGCTGGAGAATCTCCATGAGGATCGTGCAGATATTCAGCATGGTTAATGTTGAAGACGCGGTTAGGGTCGCTGAGCTGGGAGCCGACCACGTGGGCTTCATGGTTTCGGATAGGGGGCTCGAATACACGGTGAGCCCACACACCGGCAGGGAGATCTGCAGAAGGGTCTCCGGGCTGTCTAGATGCGTGATGCTCCCCATATCCCACGATATCTACAGGATTGCTGACTGGATCGATATTGTAGAACCCGACATACTCCAGGTAGCCAGCTACGAGGAGTATCTCCCGCTGGGTAGATACATCGAGCTATACAGCTACGCTAGATCCCACGGGGTAAAGGTTACGAGAGCCATACCCATGGGCTCGGGGAGGGAGATGGGGTATGTGGAGAGGTATAGGAGATACAGCGACATACTGCTTCTAGATACACACGGGGACCCTCCCAGCAGGGATCTGAAGGGCTTTATAGGGGGGACAGGTAGAACCCATGATTGGGGGTTGAGCAGGAGGATTGTGGAGAGCGTTGAGCTACCGGTTATAGTTGCCGGTGGGCTCCACCCGGGGAATGTTGTTTCACTCCTCAAGACGGTTGATCCCTGGGGGGTTGATGCCGCGACGAGGCTGGATATACCTGGGAGCGGGGGGAGAAAGGATCTTGAGAAGGTTAAGGCTTTTATATATATAGTTAAAAACTTCTATAATAGATAGGCATGGAAGAGTTCGAGTACCCAGCTGTAGAGGCCGCAGCGGCTGAGAGGCCCAGGATAAGCCAGATAGCTGTTTTAGGGGACCTCTGCCTCGACATAGACGTTATACCCTTCGAGGACTCGGAGAACTACTTCAACAAGTATATCCAGGAGCTCTACATGAGCCTGGCCGGGTCGGCCGGGAACGCTGCTGTAGCCCTATCTGCGATGGGGTATAGAGTCAAGCTTATAGCTCCCGCTGCCGAGGACCTCACCTACAGTATTCTCGATGTGATTGGCGACGACATAGAGAATCTCGAGATCCACCCGATAAGGAATGTTGCTGGATCAACATGCTTCATAGTGAACATAATAGACCAGAGGGGTGTGAGAAGGATCTTCACCTATAGGGGCCCGACAATACAGAACTTCAACGAGGTTAAGGAGGCGCTCTCGACAGGGAGCTATAGAGCCCTATACGTCTCGGGCTACATACTCGAGCTCCTGAACCCGCTGGACCTGATCGAGTTCATGGATGAGGTCTCCAAGAGGATAAAGGTTAGGGTATTCGATCTGTTCCCGAGAATAAAGAGCTTCAAGGACTACGTTAAGGAGCTGCTGCCCAAATTCACTATAGTTACTGGCAACTATATGGAGTTCAACTCTATAAGGAGGCACCTGTGGCCCGAGCCCGTTAAGTACCTCCTCAACAGGGGTAGCGAGATCGTGATCGTTAAGATGGGGGGTAAGGGGGCCAAGGCCTACACCGCCGAGGAGACATACAGGGTTACGGCATATAAAACACCAATACGCTACCTCAAGGGGGCTGGGGACGTGTTCAGCGCGGTGTTTCTCGGGAGCTACCTGAGGGACGGGAACATTAGGGGGGCGATGAACTCGGCATCTTACTACGCGTCGATGCATGTTTCGGGGAAAACTATTCTTGGGGCGTCGATGGTTAAGCTGGTCTAGGCTCAATCAGCGGTCTCCAAGCGGTACTTCAGGAGGGAGAGAAGCCTATAGATCCAGTGCACGAACTTGCTGTATGGTATAGCTATAAAGAGCGACACCACGAACCCCATGTGTATGGCGAACATGAAGCCGTATACCCCAGGGAGGAACAGTCTGGAGTACAGGAGGAGCAAGCCGGTTAAGGCGGTTAGGTTTAGAACCAGGAGGAACGGGTAATCGATCCTGTCGAAAAATCTATCAACCAAACCCCTAAACCTGTAGTAGAGAGCCACAGAGGTACCCCAGAAAATCAGTAGGCCCCCGGCCAGCCCGCTCAGAACGATGGAGCTGGCAACCTGGTAGGGTGGAGGGACCCCCAGAACCTCCTCATGGATATAAGCCAGAACCGTGGCGATGAACGTGAGTATGAAGCCGTAGAATGAGGCCATGTGGATAGCCATCCTCCTGAACCCCCCGCCCTCGCCAGGGTAGTCGCAGCCGTAGCCGCCGCCCCTGAACCATCTGTGGGTGAAGAGGTCTCTGAGGGCGTGTAGCCATGCCCGGGCGTTGAGCAGATCAATGTATCTACCCCCAATACCCCTCCAGAACCTGATGGCGCTTACAGAGATCGACAATACAGCCCAGAGCCCGAGGGCCAATCCACCATACACCAGGAGGTCCCTCGGAACAGCATAGTAGTTATCCACACCTATAGAGGAGCCATACATATACGCCCCAACATACCAGGGGAGGTACAGCAGAGTTAGAGCAAGGGAGACGGCCAGGGCTAGCCCGATCAAAACCAGCGGCCTACTCACTAT
>JALXCO010000292.1 GCA_026990885.1 Desulfurococcales archaeon | reverse complement strand
CTCAACCAGTCTAGGTTCACCTCTTATACCCTTATCAATGCTAAAAATCCGATTAAAAATTTATAAATTTTAATGTTTTATTAATCATAAATTAAATTTATAAGTTTTTTTATTTATATAGAGTTAATGGTGTTGAGAATATGGATAAATCTAGAAGGATCAATACAGTTAGAGGCATGAGCCAAGCCGCTGGCGCCTCGGTAATAGCCCTAGCTCTAGTCCTGCTGGCCCTAGGAATCTTCTACGCCTACAACACAGTGTTCCTCAAGGCCCAGCCAGCAGACATGTATGAGCTCGAATTAAGCGAGTACCAGTTCCGAGTAGTTAACGCGCCAGCTGTAGTAACTACAGTTGGGAAGCCGCTCATTCTTAAGCTAACCAATGTTGGAACAGTTAAGCATGAGTTCATGCTTGTTAAGAATGTTGAGATGTCGAGGCAAATGATCCAGATGGCTATAGAGGAGGCTCTCCAGATAGCTAAAGAGAAGAACATTACGGACGAGGCGGAGATAATAGAGCTTGCTCAAGAGATCCATGATGAACAGATGCATGAGATGCTTGAAAAGATCTTTGAGGGGGTAGCCGAGGGAGAACTCAAGGCTTCTCTAACCCCAGGATCCGAACAGGTTCTCCAGGTAACGTTCCTTAAGCCAGGGATATACACCTATGTGTGTGTCCAGCTAGAGGGAACGTATCCCGAGGCCCACCTAGAGAAAGGAATGTTTGGATTCATAATAGTTACGGAGGGGTGATAGAAAATTTCGATCCACACAGCCGCACCAGGCCCAACAGCTGAGGTATGGCAATCCCTCTTCAACCTATACTGGGTTCTCGGGGTAAGCATAGGTATAGCGGTATTCGCCTTTATGATCTATGTTGCAATCAAATACAGATATAGACCAGGGCTCCAGACTCAAGAGGAGATTAAGCCCGGAGAGATACCTACACCGAGCAGGGGTAAGATAGGCGCTATAGTACTGTTCATCATACTGATGGCTGGAATACTATTTGGGCTCCTTCTAGGAACACTAAATGCCGTATCGTTCATTGAGAAGCCGCCGGTATCTGAGGAGGAGGCGCTAGTTATAGAGGTTACGGGCTTCCAATGGGGATGGAGATTCAAATACCCCAACGGGATAGAGACTGTTGGACTCGCATATGTGCCTGTAGGTAAGGTAGTTATATTCAAGGTTACCAGCGATGACGTGTTCCACACGTTCTCAATCCCGGCGCTGAAGGTTAAGATCGACGCTATACCAGGGAGAGTCAATACAGCGTGGGCTCAGTTTGACTTCCCTGGAAACTATAGGGTTCAGTGCTACGAGCTCTGCGGGGTTGGTCATGCAGAGATGATTGGGGAGATAAGGGCTGTTCCTGAAGACGCCTTCAATCTCTGGTACGAGGCTAACGCTCCTAAATAGGTGGGTTTTATTTAAGTTTAATAATATGTTAAATAAATTTTTCTTTATACCCTATATTTCTGGGGAGTTATAAGAGAGGTAGATTGGCTGTATGTATGTGTATAGGTGTATTTTACTATGCAGAGCTATATTCTGGCTGAGGGATTGAGAACCCTTAGGTCTTGGAGCATACAGGTGATGGATCTATTTAAAATAAGGCAGAGCATTATGCTGACCACTACAGGAGTGATCAGCTACCTAATAGCGTCGAAAGGATCGATAGATCCAGCAGTGCTAGCCGTTTTAACCGTAGCGATATTCCTGACGGTCGCCGGATCGACAGGATTCAATATGGTAATAGACTCCGATATAGACTCGATCATGGTGAGGACCAAAAGAAGAGTCATACCATCAGGCAAGCTGGATACGAGAGCCGCTATAGCGATCTCGGTTATCTCGATCCTGGCTGGGCTCTATCTATCATATATAATAAATATATGGGTATTCATCTCAGGCCTGCTAGGCATACTAATATATGTGTACATCTACACCTACCTAACCAAGAGAAAAACATGGACAAGCGTAATATACGGCGGATTCGCCGGAGGGATGCCCGCTCTAGGAGGGTATGTAGCCCATACAGGCTACCCAACGCTTGAGGCGATCATACTCGTTATACTTATCGCTCTATGGAGCAACGCCCACATATGGTATATAGCGATCTACAACTACCAGGACTTCAAGAAAGCCGGGATACCATCGCTACCACACGTTAAAGGAATACCAACAGCCATAAAGTACTCGATAATACATATAGTGCTACTGATAGCCGCACTCATAGCCCTATTCTACATATCTGGCCTAAGATACTGGATAACCCTAGCTATAGGAATACCACTATCCATAGCCATAATAAGGAAAATGATGCACCACATAAACAACCACGACAAGATAGAGATATACAAGATGTTCAAGCTACTAAGCCCCTACCTACTATTCGTATTCCTAGCCATACTAAGCGACTCCATACTGAACTCCAAAACGCTATGAATCCTCTCCCTGAACCTCGGCCTCGCTCTCAACCATTTTTTCTTTTTTCCTCTCTCCAGAAGAGACTTTCTCGTCTCCAACACCGGTATGAGCGCGGCGTGTTGGCTGATTCCTTAATGGAGCCGCTGCTGGATATGGCTTTATCTTTATGGCTTCAGTTAGCAGCTTATAGATCGTATATATTATTGCGAGCAGTAGAATAGATAGGATCAGCATGGAGAAGATATGGAAGCTTAAGGGGAGGGCCTCAACCTCGAATAGCAACTCAGTTATACCGATAACTATAAACGTGACCACTGAAACAACCAGCAATCTATAGAGAAGCTCTGGCTTCCTCTCGCCTGGACCTCCAGGGATGAAGAGCAGGGGCCACAGATACAGGAGGTCCAGGGACTTCTCTCTGGAGAGCCTTATGATTCTATATGCATAGAATCCAGCGATAACCTGGACAACTATTATTGATATGGACAGTATTACGTTCTCTATCTCCATCCCAAGTAATTAA
>JALXCO010000291.1 GCA_026990885.1 Desulfurococcales archaeon | reverse complement strand
GGTCATATGTGTGGACAGCCAGGGATATAGAGAGGTAATTCCCGAGGGTAGAGAATACATCGACTGGGCACTGCTTGTTGGGGGCTTCATTGCTGTAGGGTACATAGATAGGGGGTGCTTCAACAAGATCATATACTACGACCAGAGGGGAGCCGTGGTAGACACACTCAACCCAGAGGTCCCCTCAACAATAGCTGCATCACCAGACCACTCCATGGGTGGTGAAGCCATACTGGAGATGTCGTCCTATATCCAGAGATACAGGATCGTTAAGATAGACACGGGAAACCTCAAGGGGGAGACACTGGTTGAGTCCAGGAGGCTCGACAATGTGGATATAGAGCATGGATGGGCCAGATCCCATGACGGGACCGATATACACTACTTCATCGTTAAGAGGAGGGACACGGATCTATCTAGAGTAGTCCTATACGGCTACGGGGGATTCGGCATAGCGCTCAAGCCAACCTACTACATATGGTCCATACCCCTCATAGAGGACGGCGGAGCCCTGGTTGTGGCCAACCTCAGGGGAGGATCGGAGTACGGCGAGGCGTGGCACAGAGCCGGGATGAGGCATAACAAGATCAACGTGTTCAAGGACTTCATAGCTGTTGCCGAAGAGCTGAGGAGGAAGGGATCAAGGATAGCTGCACATGGAAGAAGCAACGGGGGACTGCTGGTCGGGGCTGTGATGACCATGAGACCAGATCTTTTCGACGCGGCAGTGATTGGCTACCCAGTGCTAGACATGCTCAGGTTCGACAAGCTGTATATAGGCAGGGCCTGGGTCCCGGAGTACGGGGACCCCGAGAATGAGGAGGATAGGAGGTATCTGGAGAGCTACTCCCCCTACCACAGGATAGAGAGGGGCAGGGGGTACCCGCCTGCATATATCTACACAGGCCTAAACGACGACCGCGTGCATCCGGCCCACGCATTCAAGTTCCACGCGAGGCTCAGGGAGTATGGGTACGAGAGCTATCTGAGGGTTGAGAGGGTGTCTGGGCATATAGGATCGACACCAGAGATCGTGGCTAGGGAGATGTCGGACGTGATGGGTTTCATATATATGAAGCTCGGGCTCGAGCCTGGATAGCTCGGATGGGTTGGATGCTTCGGTATGGCTGGTGGGTTAAAGATCTTTATAGAGCACCTCGAGCCAAGCGCCGGTGAGTGGATACTTATCGAGTACAGGAGCTCATACAGGATCGCGGGGGATAGGCTACTTATAACTGGTTTGGAGGTCCCCGGGATACCCAGCACACGGAGGAGGTTCTATGAGGTTGTAGATCCGGGCGACGTGATCATTCTAGATCCACAGGCAAGAGAGCAGCTGGAGCCAGGGGACCTCGAGGAATACAGCTATGTTGTTGTTGGAGGGATACTGGGCTCGCACCCTCCCAGAGGGAGGACCCGGGAGCTTCTATCCAGCAGGTTTCCGCAGGCTGCTAAGAGGAATATTGGGGGCTTCCAGTTCTCTATAGATGGATCTGTATATATGGTTCTCGAAGTATATAGGGGTAGAAGGCTCAACGAGATCCCTGTGGCTAGGGGCGTTAGGATTAGGAGAACCCTATCCAGGGGTATAGAGCACGAGATCTATCTGCCATACGCCTACCCGCTGGTGGGTGGTAAACCCCTAATATCTATAGAGCTGGTGAGGTACCTTGTGGGTGATGCGAGCTACACAATAGAGTATGAGGAGGTGATCTAGATACAGGTGGAGGAGAGGAAAGAGGTTACCCCCAACAGAGCCTATGGGAGTATAGAGGAGCTCAACAGAGATCTCATAGCGTGTAGCCTGTGCCCGAGACTAGCGAGATACAGAGTAGAGGTCGCCGGCTCGAACCCAAGGTATAGGGGTGAGAGATACTGGAGCAGGCCCGTCCCAGGCTACGGCCCGGCAGACGCGAGGATAGTTGTTGTGGGTTTGGCCCCAGCCCCCCATGGAGGTAACAGGACTGGAAGGGTTTTCACCGGAGACTACACGGCTACGAACCTCATGAAGGCACTCCACCAGGTTGGGTTAGCGAGCAAGCCCTACTCGAGGTCCCGGGACGACGGCTTAGAGCTGTGCGGAACCTACCTCACCGCGGCGCTGAAGTGCGCTCCACCAGACAACAGGCCTCTGGCATCTGAGCTGAGGAACTGCTTCAGGTATATCTTGGAGGAGATAGCCCTTCTCAGGAATGCGAGGGTATATATAGCTCTAGGCAGGGTTGCCTGGGACACACTCATAAAGGTTTTCCGGCAGATGCTGGGCACCGATATACCCTCTAGATCCTTTAGCCACGGCAAGGTCTTGGAGATCAGCCTGGGCGGCGGCGGAGAAAAGAGGTATCTTATAGCGTCTTACCACCCAAGCCCGAGGAACATGTGGACAGGAACACTGACCCACGAGATGCTTGTTTCGGTATTCAGAAAGGCTATAGAGCTAGCCGGCTTCACCCCCAGATGCTTCAGCGGGGCTTCGGGATCAGGGAGAGGAGATCCCTAAACCCCTGCCTATACCTAATAACCCTAACCTCGCCACCGGAGACCATGATTTCCGCGGGCAGAGGCTTAGAGTTGTATGTGGAAGCCATAACCATCCCATACGCACCAACATCGAGGACAGCTACAAGATCACCTACAGAAAGCTTGGGTAGTTTCCTCGAGAGAGCCAGGTAGTCTCCGGACTCGCAGAGGGGGCCGTAGATATCGGTATCAAGAATCTCTCTAGACCCGCTGTTTTCAGCAGGCACAACCCTGTGGTATGAGCCGTATAGGACGGGCCTGATAAGATGGTTGAATCCCGACTCAACAATAACCACCTGTCTACCCCCACGGTGAAAGACGTCTAGAACCCTGGCTAGAAGAACCCCGGATCTAGCCACAATAAATCTTCCAGGCTCGACAGCAAGCCTCACAGATCTGCCGCCGCTGCGCTTCATCCAGGATTCTATTGTTTTCGAGACAGCCTCCGCAAGATCATCTATATTTAGCTCTGGATCCTCATCCCTGTACTTGATGCCGAACCCGCCGCCGATATCGATCTCGGTAACGCCCCTGTGTTTGGAGGCGAGGTTGAGCAGGATGGATAGGTTCTCTATATATGGCTCAGCATCAGCTATACCCGATCCGATATGGCTGTGGAGCCTCTCAATAGTGATGCCGCATTCCTCAGCGATCCTGAATGCTCTATCGGCATCCTCCAGAGAGATCCCGAACTTGGAGTGGGGGTCCCCAGTAGCCACATACCTATGGTGCCCGGAAGCCACGCCGGTATTGATTCTCAGCCCTATGGCCTCGGGCTTCGTGTCTAGCCCGCAGATCATTTTTAGCTGGCCGATAGAATTAACATTGATCCTAACACCGTTCTCGATAATATAGCGAAGCTCGCTCAAGGAAACTCCGGGAGAAGTAAACATTATTCTCCCAGGATCAACCCCCGACTCGATAGCTATGTAGACCTCGCCAGCGGAAGTTGTCTCTATACCGACACCAAGGCCGTATATAAACCTAACTATATGCGGGTTGGAATTAGCCTTCATAGAGTAATAGATATCCACATCACCCACAATCGATAGGGAGCCCCTAAGCCTAGCTACAGCCTCGGATATGTGGTCTGTATCGTAGACATAGAGGGGGGTGCCGTACCTCTCTGCGAGGTCCCGCGCTCTATAGGATCCTATATATAGGGCTCCATCGACGTACCTAATCAAGCATCACTCCCTACACATGAATAGCCTCGGAGACTAATATTGGGGGGACCCCCATCCATATATATGGTGCCCCCGCACAGGCATCAACCTGCCGGTGGTGCCGCGGTATTATGATTTGTATTATCGGCTTCATTAAATAGAAACCCTACAGCATTTCGTTAAACATTTAAATGTTTCCTACATCTGAAATAACATAGTGAAAAATGTTTGAGTGATGAGTAGTGAATATTTTAAACCAATGTGAATGCATGAAGAAATACACTATAGACTCGTTAATTAGGAGGGATGAACCGACCCTATCGATCTACCTAACCATAAGGGAGGCAACCCTGGTTATGGATAAGCTAGGCGTTAAACACATGCTGGCTATAGATCACGAGAACAAGATCTATGGGGTGCTCACCCACAGCACCATATTCAAGTGTGTGGCTATAGACGATCTATGTCTAGAGAGGCTGGTAGTTGATTACCTAGATAAGGAACCCCTATACGTCGAGCACAACGAATCAATCTACAGCGCATTCGAGAAGATGGTTTCCAGGGGTAAGGACTATGTTCTCGTGGTCAGGGACAGCAAGATCATCGGTATAGTAAGGCTCCTAGACCTACTTAGCTACGCGATGAGGGAGTGCGGCAGGGAAACTAACTAGCTTCATTTGTGAGCTCCTCTCGCTTTAGCTGTTGGGGGCTACCACCGATCCGATCTAGCTATCTCGAGCATGAGCTTAGCTATCTTCTCGTTGGCTTTATCGATAATGATCTTGGCTTTCTCGGGATCCGCCCTCAAAGGATCCCCCAAGCCGCCTGTATCTGTGAACTCGTTGAAGTATAGGAATGTATCGATCTCGGGCCTCTTAGCCAGGTTGGGCCTAGCGATCTTATCCCTCTTAACCAGGTCAGGGGCCAGAGCCATAATCATGCTTGTCTCATGCTCACACGCATGCCCCCAGGACTCGTGGGGCTTGAGGTACTCAACGATATATTCCCTAGCATACCTGGTCCACGGAATAATATAGGTTCTCAACCCGTGCCTAGACCTGATTATCGAGGACGCAACCTGCAGGGGGGAGTTGTTCCCGCCATGGAAATTAACTATGGCAAGCCTGCGGACACCGTGTCTGGCTAGGCTGGCCCCTATATCCTCGATGAACCCTATATAGATCTCTGGCCTGATAGTTATGGTTCCAGGGAAATTCATGTGGTGCTCGGAGACGCCATACTTTAGTGTGGGAAGCAAGCCAACATTCAATCCAACCTCCCCTGCCTTCTCAGCCAGCCTCCTAGAGATCTCCTCGGCCCTAATCGAGTCGGTGAGCAGGGGGAGATGGGGGCCATGCTGCTCGAAGCTCCCTGTGGGGAGGATCACGAAGTCGAGGCCTCTAATAACCTCTCTAGCCTCGACCCAGGATAGGTTGCCTAGATATATATAGCTCATCACGAACCCACCGAGATAGATGTGGGTTAAAATCTATTAATCTAGAGCATTAAACATGGCTAAAACAAGGTCTAGCCCTATCTAGCTTCTCTAGGGCAATCTGAGTGCAGGCTTACCTAACTATGTGGGGGCCACCTTGCACGGCTGTATAGTGATGGTGTAGAAGGTAGAGTATGTGGTGGGTATGGATGTCCTAAACCGATCTGTCTACAGGTATGATCTTTGTTCTATCTGGATCGCTATAGATCTCTAGACTATCCCTATTCAATACAGATCCCGTATCCTGAGTGTATAGGGTTAGCTTAACCCCACCAATATCCACCGTTACCTCGTATCTATCCCCGGAGAACATCACAAGATCTATCCTACCCCGAAAAACGTTGTGTCTCCCAGGATCTCTAGGCTTAGCGATAGAGAGGTTTTCAGGTCTTATAAGGACAGCAACCCTATCCCCAGGGTTTACCCTAGCACCACCACCCCTGGTGGGGACCCCGAGAACCGCTACATCTATACCGCTCTCCTCGAGGCTTACCTTAATGTATTTGCCATCGATCTCTATGGCCCTCCCATAGAGCACGTTTCCCCTTCCCAGGAATCTAGCCACGAAAACGTTTCTCGGGTTATAGTATAGCTCCGCAGGCTCACCCACCTGGATGATCTCTCCAGCCCTCATCACGGCTATGCGATCGCTTATCCCTAGAGCCTCACCCTGGTCATGGGTAACGTAGATGGTTGTGATCCCTAGAACCCTCTGGATCCTCTTGATCTCCTCCCTCATCTCGATCCTGAGGGATGCATCTAGATTAGACAGGGGCTCATCAAGCAGGAGAACCCTTGGCTCAACCACCAGGGCTCTGGCGAGGGCAACCCTCTGCTGTTGCCCGCCGCTCAGCTGGAGGGGTAGGCGATCCTCTAGGCCCTCAAGCCTAACGAGCTCGATCACCTCTCTAACCCTCCTCCTGATCTCGTGCTCAGGCACCTTCCTGGCTCTCAAGCCAAAGGCTATGTTCTCATACACACTCATGTGGGGCCAGAGAGCATAGTTCTGGAAAACCATGGCGGCGTTTCTCTCGAACGGCTTTTTCTCCGTTACGTCCTCCCCATCGAAAAATATTCTCCCACTATCGGGGACCTCCAGGCCAGCTATAATTCTGAGCAGGGTTGTCTTTCCGCAACCTGACGGCCCCAGTATTGAGAACAGTTCTCCCGACCTTATATCGAGGTCTATACCCCTTAGAGCCTCCACCCTATCGAAGCTCTTTGATACCCCCCTAACCTCTACCCTGGTCATTTTCGGGCACTCTTCCCCGGGCTATGGGGCTTCAATGGCCATATAATTATTAGCGTTCAGCGGCTTATTAGGTATCTATCCAGCCCGCCAGCTCTATAGCCTTTACCTCTGTCTCCCGGCTCCTTAGACCATTCTCTGCATCTCGCCCCGTATCTTCTGCATAGGCTCTCTATAACCGACCTAGTACTCCTCCACCACGCCGAACTCCTAGACAGTGTTCTGATTCTGGCCAGATCGCTTGGATCGAGCGATCCCGACATCATCTCGATCGATACAGGATAAGGATTAAACCTGCTGTAGTACACCTCGATCCCATACAGGGCAGAGTACTCAACAGTATCGATAAAGTGCTCAGCAGAATCATTAACCCCGGGAATAATTGGGCCAATAAAGAACCATGCCTCGATACCGGCTTCAGCAACCCTCCTGCCAGTCTCCAGCCTAGCCCTGGGGTGTGGCGCCCCGGGCTCCAGAACCCTTGCGAGAGACCTATCTAGGGTCGTGATGGTTATCCCTACATCAACCATCTCTAGATGCCTCCCCAGGATGTCGAGGTCCCTCAATACAAGCGGGGATTTCGTATGGATAGAAACCCTGAAGCCTCTCGACAGGAGAATCTCTATCCCCCTCCTGGCTAACCTGTATCTACCCTCTATAGGCATGTATGGATCGGTGATTATAGATACACCAACAACACCCCTTCTAAGCCTAGCCACCTCTCTAGATAGGAGCTCAAGCAGATTAATCTTAACCAAAACAACCTCTCCCCACCTTCTTGACGCTAGATCATTGTTTGTGAATGATGGAGCGTAGCAGTATATGCATCCCATGGAGCATCCTAGGTAGGGGTTTAGGCTATAGTCTAGATCATGTAGCCTGGAGACCGTTAGGGCTCTCCTAGCCTTGATCTCGATAACCGTCTTGGGGTTCATTGTGTCGGGACGCCTGAGATCTCTAATAAATACAGTATTATCCCCAAATAAATTAGTGTAGTGTCCAACCCCATATATAATTAGATGTAATTAACGATCTACAATACTAATTATATTTAATTACCTTTGTAGAGAACTGTTAGGGGTATACATCTATGGGCAGGGATAAGGGCTACACCACGGTGTCGATCCCCACGACACTCTACAACAGGATCAAGGAGCTCATCAAGGATACAGGGTTCACGAGCGTGTCGCAGTATGTAACGTATGTTCTGAGAGAGATCGTTGCCGAGCACGAGCAGTCGAAGACCGTTGAGCCTTTCACCGAGGAGGATAGGAGGAGGATTATAGAGAAGCTCAAGAAGCTGGGCTACCTCTAGGCTGGTGGATCGGCAATGGTCTCAAGACCCCATGGAGGAAGGCTGGTTAAGAGGGTTGCCACAGGCAGGAGGAGGGAGAGGCTTGTTCTGGAAACCACCGAGATGTATAGTCTAGACCTAACCTATGAGCAGGCGATCGATACAGAGGACCTCGGCAGGGGTGTTTTCAGCCCTCTGGAGGGTTTTGTTGTTGAGGACGACTTTCTAAGTATACTCAACTATATGAGGCTAACCAACGATGTGCCGTGGACGATTCCTATAGTGCTCGATGTGGACAGGGAGAGGGCTAGGAAGATATCTATGGGCGACGAGATAGCTCTGTGGTACAATAATGTTCCTCTAGCCATAATGAGGGTTGAGGACCTCTACCAGTGGGACAAGTACAAGTATGTTGAGAGCGTGTTCGGCACGAAGAGCCCGGAGCATCCGGGGGTGGCTAAGGTAAGGTCTATGGGCGAGTTCCTTCTCGGTGGTCCCGTGGAGCTTGTGGGTGAGGTCGAGACGGGCCTGGAGAGATATATTCTCTGGCCAGACGAGACGAGGGTGCTTTTCAGCGAGCTTAGGTGGAGAACCATTGTTGGGTTCCAAACTAGGAATGTTCCGCATATGGGGCATGAGTATGTGCAGAAGTCGGCTCTGGTGTTTGTTGATGGCCTATTCATAAACCCTCTGATCGGGTGGAAGAAGAAGGGGGACTATAGGGACGAGGTTATATTCGAGGCCTACAAGGTGCTTATAGAGCACTACTACCCGAGGAAGTCAGCTGTTCTGGCCGGGCTAAAGATGAATATGAGGTATGCCGGCCCCAGGGAGGCTGTGCACCACGCTATAGTGAGGAAGAACTTTGGGTGTACACACTTTATAGTTGGGAGGGACCACGCCGGTGTGGGGGACTTCTACTCGCCCTATGAGGCTTGGGAGATCTTTGAGGAGTTCCCAGACCTAGGGATCACACCGCTGTTCATAAGGGAGGCGTTCTACTGCAGGAAATGTGGTGGAATGGTGAACGAGAAGATCTGTCCGCACGAGGAGGAGTTTAGGGTTAGGATAAGCGGGACAAAGATAAGGGAGATGCTCTCCAGGGGGGAGAGGCCCCCCAGCGAGATGATGCGCCCAGAGGTTGCGGATAGGATTATAAGCTTTAGAAAGCCGTTTGTGGAGTGATCGTGTTGGACGGCTTGAGATGCCTGAATAGAGGGGTTGTGGTCTGGCTCACCGGGCTACCGGGGAGCGGTAAGACAACTATAGCCCGCAGGCTTGTTGAGGCTTTGAGAGAGAGGTACGGGATTAGGGCTGAGATTCTCGATGGGGACTGGGTTAGGAAGACCATTAATCCCGAGGCCGGGTTCACTAGGGATCAGAGGAGGCTACACCTGCTGAGGGTTGCGTGGATAGCTAGGATTCTGGCTAGAAACGGGATAGTTGTTGTGTGCAGCTTCGTCTCGCCCTACAGGGATGTTAGGAGGGAGGTTAGAGATATAGTTTCTGGGGAGGTCCCCTTCCTAGAGGTCTATGTGCGATGCAGCCTGGAGGAGTGTATTAGGCGGGACCCCAAGGGGCTATACGCCAAGGCTCTTAGGGGGGAGATCAGCAACTTCACCGGGGTTAGCGATCCCTATGAGGAGCCTGAGAACCCGGAGATAGTTGTCGATACAGAGAAGCTTGATGCGGACTCCTGCGTGTCGTCTATACTTGAGTACCTGTCCTCTAGGGGTTACCTGGAGGATCGATAGATCCAGAGCAATGGTGTATCGAGATTCTAGATCTAGAGATCGCTACATTATCCATCTACATCCTCGTAGCATCGATCCTCTACACATGGTTCGGCCTGGCCTATGCAGGGGTACTAATGCTCCTCCTGGCTTACTCGGGCAGGGGTATAGCTGAGTACATGCCCATAATACTATCGACACAGCTTATAGCTGCAGTAGCTGGAGCCGGCTTCAGGCTCCCAAGAATAAGGAACCCCAGAGCGTCTCTAGGCGAGAGCGTATCGATCGGTTTAGCCTCCATAGCAGCTATATCATCAGCACAGCTCGTGGGGGTGTATATGGATGATGCATACAGAACACTATACACCGGGGGCCTGCTTGTGGCGGCCGCCGGGGTTAATCTTTTCTCCGTGGAGAGGGACCCCTGGCCGAGTGCTGGCGCTAGATACCTATACTCGGTATCGTCTGGAGCTATAGCTGGATTCATAAAGGGTGTGCTTGGTGCCGGGATAACTCCCCTGCTAATTATCCTTCAGCGGATCATAGGTAAAGGC
>JALXCO010000290.1 GCA_026990885.1 Desulfurococcales archaeon | reverse complement strand
GGCTGTAGCCGCTAAGGGATCCCTATCGGATTCAGGGATCATTGGTAGAGACCACATAATCATTAGAGAAGTAAATAGAGATGTGATAGACATAGATAGAGAACCCATCAACCCCAGCTTAACAGATATGATTGGACTGATTAAGGAAACAACAATCAATACAGCTAGAACCTCTAGAAGCATGGCTACACCCATCATAATTGATATATTTAAAAAATAGATCGAGTTAAAAACCATTCTTCAACTAAGTTATACGCTGCCACCGCCACGAATCATCAGCAATATAGCAAACAACGCACCAACCAGCAAAGCTATAGACAATATAAGCAGTGTTATACCAGCAAAGCTCTGAGTAGTGTCGAGAGTGCTCTTGAAATCTTGCGGTATAGTCATGTTAGCATTAGCTAAGCTCTGATCGATTCTATTGATACTACCAAACAACACACCAAGCACTATCACGGCAACAGCTAAAGCCGCAAAGCTTAGGGTTACTCCCCACACATTTACGTTACCCCTCCTAAAGGCTACAGGCCTTAGAGGTGCTATGAGCGCTATAGCTCTGCCTTGGCTATATAGTATCATTATTACTGATGGAAACGCTAGAGCTAGCCCCAGCTCTGGAACGTCTATTGCAACCATAACTATAGATATGGCTATTAAGGATACAGCAGCGAGGTTTAAGAGCTGGCTTCTCGCATCCATCCTTCTCACTCATATATATATATGCGGAAATCACCTCTTCCAGATGCTGAAGAATACAAAGGTCAGGATTAAGCCTACTATCAGTGATATTATACCTGTAAAGCCTCGTGCCATAAGTAATGGCGCCACCAAGATCAAGGCTGTAGATGTTGCTATAAGGCTTTTTGTTTTAAGATATACCGATGCCACTAGAACGAGGGGAACTATTATTGAAAACGCCCCATATGTAGCTTGATCCCACCAGCTAACTATAGATCCTATATCCAGTATATCGATACTTGATATATTAGATATATCTGGAGGAGTTAATGTAGCCACAGCCTTCACCTCAGAAACAGTATTGCTGATCTAAGTAGCTCGAAAAGCGTTAAAGCTATAGCTACAGAGCTAATGAAATTCAAAGCCATCTCTATGCTCGGAGGAATCCCAAAAGGATGGGGAATAAGACTAGATACAGTTGTCCCCAGCAAAGCTCCCTTAAGCATTATTTTTGATAGAAGGCCCATAACATCCCACATCATATATAATATATCGAGGAAGTTGGGAGTTAGAAACCTAGAGGCCAGGCTAGAAGAATCAAAATCGCTATCTACAACGGATCCCGTTCCAGAACCAAAGATCTCTGATGCAGCAGCTAACGAGAAGCTCAGGATCCATATAAATACCCCTATCTCTATAGCCTTCATGACTCCCATAACAATATGCGGGCTACTACTCTTTAGATCCTCTAGTTATGACAAAGCCGGCAGCGCCTAGAAGTAGAAGGAGACCTAAAACCATATCATTAAGATCAATCCATCCAACCGATGTGAAATAGGCCATTAAGCTAGCACTCATAATAGTGAAAAACGGTGCAGTTGTTGGCGTAGCTATGAGCAGGGGAGCCACGCTTATAGCGATAGCCACGAGATCCCTGTATTGCTCGAGGAAATCTGGGATAGGAGCTTGGGTAGGTAAGGTTACTGTTTGGGGAGGAAAGATAACGGGAGATACCTGCTCTGGGATAGCTACAGATATATAGTTATATACTATAGTTACTGTGTGCTGAAGCGATGTGAACCTAACCTTTATATATAAGGTCCCAGTAGAGGAATTGTAGAAATACGCTGTTGCAGGGGTATTATATAGATCGTTAAGAGAAGAAACACCATCAATAAGCCCGCCATCAACAAAAACACTAGACAAATTAGCCACATTGAGAGCTAATACAGCATAGCTGAATGGAGCGCCCTCAAGAACTATATTGGCTTGGGCAGTAATCACAGACCCTGAAGACTGTAGATTAAACCGCAGGAAATCAATCACCTTGGCACCCTTCCAGTACTCTGGAATAATTCCAAACCCCTTATATAGTGAAGCAATCTCATAGAGAGCTGCAGCCACACTTGATTGGGTCTCTACATTAGTCTCATTAGCCTGCTCCCAGGTTAGCTCCCAGGCCTCGCTAGTTAGTAGAGAAAACACCTTGTTTAAAGCCACTAATACGGGTCCATCAACATTTGCCCGCTCAATAAATGCCTGGATGAAATAGCCTAAAGCATACGGGTTTTCTTTATCCAGGTAACCAATATACCAGGGATGACTGGGATCGTTAAACCTGTAATAGTAATAAGTCCTATTATTATAGTCGTATTTAAACCAGTTTCTATATAGATAATCTATCGCATCAAGATATCTCGAATCAGGGACCACCTTAGATAACTCATATAGGGCATGTGCAGCCTCTGAATTAACATCTAGATATGTCCCACTACCAATAGGGGGCGGTATATCCAGGAAACCACCGTTTCTAGGGTCGCTCGAGTTACGTATCTGGGATGATAGAAGAGTCTCAGCACCATTAACTGCTGAATCTAGATATGATTTGTCGCCGGTGAATTGATACAGATATATTAAAGCTATTATAAAATTCGATAAAACCCTTGTAGAGACACTATAGTTCCATACCTTGAAAGCTGCATCAACCGATCTTATAATCATTTCAGCTTCATCAAGCCGACCGCTTCCAGCAAGCATCTTAACTATATAGCTCAATGCCAACCCTTTAAACACCCCTGTCCCAGTATTTATAGCGAAGCTTAGATCCCTACTGTCCAGAGCATCTGGATTAGACAGTAGCTTTAAAATCATATCGTTATATAGGTCCTCTAATCCAGGAGCATATGATGATAGAGGGATTATATATAGCCTTTTACTCCATGATTCCGACGGCCCTAAAGATCCTATATAGAACCTAAGCTTAAACCACATATAATACCATGAATAATCAGGCCATTGCCTGGTGTTATATACCCATAGATCTGCAGGAGTGTTGTTTAGAAC
>JALXCO010000289.1 GCA_026990885.1 Desulfurococcales archaeon | reverse complement strand
TACCTCTCGAGTATAAAGTCCCCGGTTGTGTCCGGCTTATATAATGTTGTGTATGAGGATAGGAGCTTTGCTAGGGGTTTGGAGTTTCTTGATACTGCTGGGTATGGTAGGGTGGGTGAGCTATATAATTTCTTTAATAGGTATCTGAAGGATCCCAGGAGATCTATAGACTACGCTATGGACTCGCTGTTTATATCCTATATATCTGAGGCTGTAGGCTACTACTATTCGGTTGCCCACCTTGCCTGCTTGGAGCTTGATCAGCTTATAGTTAACATGATTATAAGGAGCGTGTATGATGGTGCCTCTGATCCCTTGAAGGATATGGAGGTGTGGAGGTATTCGTGCTCCATAGATAGAGAGGTTTTCGAGGATTTAACTAGCTATACCGATGATGAAAGGATTATTGCTGTATTGAAGAAGCTATATCCAGCCGCTGCAGGTGATAGGAATCTAGGTATAGTGTTGGCCAGTATAAGGGGTTGGAACAGAAAGAGGCTTCGTGGTGCTTGTATCAATACTCTATCTTCTTACCCGTTTGATCCTGCGGCTATATGGGCCAGCACAACGTTAAGGAGGCTTGATGTGGAAGATATTATAGCTATTATAGGCTCTAAAATAGGTTTGCTCAGCAGCGATCTTGTAAAGAAGATGATCTCATTCGCCATTTAGTTAAGATCTAGATCATTCACCCATAATAACTATCACCAGCCTCCTTTCTCTAGGCCCGTCGAGCTCTAGTAGCATTGGATCTTGCCATGTGCCCTTCACGACTTCGCCATTCACTACTGGAAATATATAGAACTGCTTTAAGATCAGGGATAGGATATGTGAGTCGGCGTTGTTGTCGATTCTATTATGCTCGTACCTTTGATTTTCTGGTGCGAGCTTATCGAGCATGTTTAGATAGTCCTTCCTTATAAGTGGTTCATCCTCATTAGCTACTAGCGCTGCTGTTGCGTGGGGTAGGAATAGAAGAGCTATACCGTTCCTTATTTTTGATTTGGCTACATGTTCCTGTAGTATGTCGCGTATATTGATTATTTCTCTTCTTCTTGATGTGTGTATTGTTGTTTCTGCTGTATAGACGTTCATATCTATTGTCCCGGCTACTTTATCGTTATGGTGTCTATATATGGTGTCTTGATTGGTGTGTAGAGTATGCCCTCCCCTCTATAGAATTTGCTGAACATCTCGTATAGGTGAAGCCTGAGTGTGTGTGCAAATGCTACTATAGATTCGAATCCTATATCGAGTAGGTTGCCTAGAGCATATATTATCCAGGATCCTAAAGCGGCTTGTATCGGTGCGTTATATAATGATCCTGCTACGGGCTCGTAGAAGGCCACCACCACTGCTATGTGGGCTAGCGCTATCCCCATAATTCTTATATAGCTTGCTGTATTCCCTATCAGAAGCAGGACTGAATCAAAAACCTCTAGGAATCCGTTGCTTAGCCTTCTTATCCCCTCTCTTAGCCCGTGCTTTATAGATTCATACGAGAATTCCCCTAGCAGTAGCCATAGTAGTCCTATGAACAGCATGGTTCTCGAGGCAAGCTGTATTGCGTCGGGGTCCCCTATCCCGAGAGCCATATACATGTAGGTTGCGCCTACCATCTCTATCTCGCCATAGGCGAGTGCTGGCAGGGCTACTGAGAAGAATAATAGGAATTTTGGTGTGTCGTGTATAATGATCTTCTCGGCGTCTCTCTCTATTATTGAGTTTATTATCCCTAGGATAACGCTTAGAACTAGGGTTACTACACCTATCCTGATCGAGAGGAATATATAGCTCATTAAGGCTTCGCCAACTATATCGCCTTTGCCTTTGGCTTCGCCCTCCTTTGCTTCGTAGGGGCATGCAGCAAGCTTGCTGTAGATAGGTAGGGCTAGTGGTGCGTAATCTAGATTTAATGTGTTCTTGTAGAAGTCCTCTAGATAGCACGATACAGGTGTTCCTGGCCCGAAAAACTCTCCTGCGAGAATTCCAGCAACGCTCGCTGCTATGGCTAGGTAGGTAACCATCATTCCTAGGTTTCTATAGTTAATGTTGTTTTTGCCGAATTTCTTCCAGAGGATTAGTCCTGCTGCTAGAAGGACTAGTGCGTGTCCTAGATCTGGGAACATTAGCCCGAATATAACGGGAAAGAGTATCGCGGCCATATATACTGGTATGATCTCGTTGTATTTGGGTGGGCCGTATAGCTCTGGGATCATTCTGAAGGGCTCAACCATTCTAGATATCCTATATTTTGATGGTGGTGTTTCATCCTCGTCTAGGTGGAGGCGCTTGATCTCTTTAAATTCAACCACTACGTTATCGCCTACCTCATCGATAATGTATTTCTTGAAGTCCTCTTTCACGCTTTTGGGTACGAAGCCCTCTATCACGTAGTAGTTGCCGTATTCCCTTGCTTTCGATAATATGGTTAGCGCGCTTCTGGATGCTTCGAGACCTCTATATGTTTTCGCTAGATCATCTGCTATGGGCTCGATGGCTTTTCTGGCTTCCTCTCTCAGTCTCTCTAGACGTTTATTTATGTTGTCTATTCTCTCTGTGAGGGTTTCAATCAGTTTCTTTGGGTTTTTCGGCATGGTCTCTGGGATCGTCACTATCTTCAGTCTTTCCTGTTTAGCCAGCTCCTCCACTTCGGATAGATGTTTTGATAGTATCAGGAGTATAGCTACAGCTCTATCCTCGCTTCTTGCTTCAATCACCATTATTTTGTCTTCCGTTTTTCTTTTTGCATCCTTGATGAATCTCCGCATACGATCTAGAGGACCTGTAGCTATAACCGCTCTAACTATTCTACCTTTGGTTAGCGGCTCTAGATCTGTATCGAGATCCTGCAGTAGCTCGAGGTCTGTGTATAGCTGCTGTAGCATGCCCTTCTCTTCTTCTAGCTCCCTATAGCTTGTTAATAGATCTTCGAATCCAGCCGTTAACTTCCTGCTCATGTCCAGCAGCTTCTCTGTGGCTTCTACCCATGTCTTAAAGGCCAGTGCCGAGTCTGAGCCCCCTATCTT
>JALXCO010000288.1 GCA_026990885.1 Desulfurococcales archaeon | reverse complement strand
GAGTCTTATCGCCTTTCTGATTTTGGATATGTCCTTACCGAAGATCGATGCGTCCAGCCCGTAGGGTCTACCGTTGCTTAGCTCGATCGCCTCATCTATATCGTTCACCTTCACCAGGAGGGATACGGGAGCAAACACCTCCTTCCAGTATAGGATGGCTCTCTTAACGTTTGTCTTGCTCATCTCTATCAATGTGGGCTCCACATAAGTTTCTCCAAGCCTCTTGCCGCCATAGAGTATCTTTCCTCCAAGGGCCTTCGCGTCTTCGATCGCCTTCATCATCTCATCCGCCACCGAGGGGTCTATAAGGGGTCCCATATCCGTCTTCGGATCCCTGGGGTCCCCAACCTTAACTTTGGCTAGCTCCTCAACGATATGCTTCTTGAACTCATCATACACCGGTTCCTCAACCAGGATCAGCTTTACGGCGTCGCATCTCTGACCTGAATAGCTGTAGATCCCTCTAACTATCCTCTCAGCCGCATACCTCGGGTCTGCATCGTCCATAACTATAACGGGGTCCCCTCCACCGAGCTCCATGATATAGTGCTTTATCCCGCCCTGCCTGAGGACCTCCTCGCCTGTCTCGCTGCTTCCAGTTAGGCTCACCGCCGCGATCCTGCTGTCGGCAACTATCTTACCCATCTCTCTGCCAGGAACGGTTAGCACCGCTAGAGCGTTGGGCGGGTAGCCCGCCTTCTCAAGCAGCTTGGCCAGGAGTATAGCCGGTATGGGGTCTGCCGACGCCGGCTTTATAGCTACAGCATTGCCTGAGAACACTGTGTAGGCTATCTTGTTTACGGCATCGAACAGCGGGTAGTTGAATGGCGTGATTATAAGAACAACCCCTAGAGGCTCCCTCCTCACAAGCGCCTCCGTCTCCAATGTCTCCTCGCTCCAGTCGCCCGGTATGTAGTCTCCTCTAAGGTTTCTTATGTCGAATGCCGCTTCCTTGAGCCTCTCTATAGATCCGTGGACCTCGCTCCTGGCTGCTTGAAGTGGCTTCCCCGCATTTACTACAAGTACCTGCGTTAGCTCTTCAGAGTATTTATCCATTAGCTCTGCTGTCTTCTCCAGGATCTTCAGCCTCTTAGCCCCGGGGGTGTTTCTTATTGTCCATCTCCCTATTCTGTACAGTATCTCTATGGCCTGATCTATTCTGCTGAAGCTTAGTTTAGGGACCCTAGCTATAGTTGACATGTCTATCGGTGATTTCACGTTGCTGTATTGCTGATCCTCAACCCAGCTTCCGGTTAGGAATGTTTTAAATACTGGGATCCCCTCCTCGTCGATCCTGTAGATCTCTTTAAATATATCCGAGGTGAGCTCCAGCTTTACTTTATTCTTTATATCCACCATGATTCATCAATAATATCTTTAGTAATATGGATATTATAGATTATATATCTCTGGACTAACATATTGTCTGGTTTCCATATCCGTAATAGGTGTTTATCCATCTTGAACCTAAAGTTATTTCTGGGATACAGATTTTATGTCGGGTTATTCAGATAGGGAACATTGTTTTGTATAAAGGTATCGATTTTTAAACTTCCGTGGCTTTTAATCATTATTGGTGCGCGTTGTTGTCTTCTTTAGACAGTAAGGATAGAAAGATACTTGAGATCCTTAAGATGAATTCTAGAGCCTCATACACTGAGATAGCTAGGCTTATCGGGCTTAGCGAGACGGCCGTTAGGAAGAGGCTCGCGAAGCTTATTAGTAGGGGTGTGATTAAGAGGTTCACTATAGAGTACAGCCTCGAGGGGGAGGTGCAGGCTATAGTTCTGGTTAAGACCCAGATGCCTCCTCAGACGCCCGAGATCTCTTCGAGGATAAGGTCTATCCCTGGGGTGGAGTTCATATATGAGGTTACCGGCGAGTACGATATTGTTGTTCTGGTTCGGGGGGCCAGCATCAATGAGATCAACTCCTATATAGATAAGATAAGGTCTATATCTGGCGTGGCTTCCACATACACGATGATTGTGCTGCGTAAAATCTATGAGTAGATCCTATTGTATAGCTATAGAAATATTATAAGTTACCTAACGAATAATAGAATCATGAAGCCGACCGAGAAGCTGTGGAAAAGTATAGAGGATATATATAGAGCCATAATCACCCATCCATTCATAACCAAATTATCCGATGGAACGCTGGATTTAGAGGCATTCAAATACTACGTTATCCAGGACTCAATATACCTCAACGGGTTCGCAAGGGCGCTATCTATACTGTCGAGTAAGGCCTACAAGGCTGAGTGGGTAAACATGTTTGCTAGGCATGCGTCCACAGCTATAGAGGTTGAGAGGGCTCTGCATGAATCGTTTATATCTGAGTGGGGTTTACCGAGGCAGCATCTAGATGTGGGCAACGCCTCCCCAGTTAATTTAGCCTACATAAACCACCTGCTCTCCACGGTTTCTCTCCAGAGCTTTAAGGTTGGCTTGGCCTCGGTGCTCCCGTGCTACTGGATATATCTCGAGGTTGGTAAATACCTCGAGTCTAGGGGGTCGCCAAATAGGTATTACCAGAGATGGATAGATACCTACTCGTCGAAGGAGTATGAGAAGGTGGTTAGGGAGGTCCTCTCCGTTGCTGATGAGGTTTTTGCCCAGGTAGATCAGTTTGAGGAGAGGGAGATATATAGGGTATTCAGGGTTAGCTCGATATATGAATACCTATTTTGGGACTCTGCCTACAGGCTTGAGAAATGGGTTTTTAGGGTGTAGCCGGCGCACGGCAAAATACTTATCCCTTGAAGAAGTATGATGAATCAACTATCTTTAGATAGTCGTTGGAAACCTTGTCTGGGCCGAGCTCGCTATTAACTTCGAGAACAGCCTGATCCCAGTCCTTTCCTTCCAGCACCACCTTCTCTACAAGCCTCTTGATTACGTTATCCATGTGGTCAAGCACAACCACATCTCTCCAGCCAATAAATCTGGATAGCCCCCTATTAATCAGGGTCTGGGCTATATCCAGCGTATACAGCGAGAAGCAGCTCGCAACAATCATCACGGAGCCCTCCACGAACATG
>JALXCO010000287.1 GCA_026990885.1 Desulfurococcales archaeon | reverse complement strand
ACTCAGGAAATACGCAGAAACACCATTGATCTCTGGAGGCCTCCATCCACGGGTCTCATCACCCGTTAAAGGCTCGATTTTAATTATATCCGCCCCCAAATCACCCAGAACCAATGTTGCGAAGGGACCGGCCATAGCCCTAGTAAAATCCAGAACCCTTAAACCCTTTAGAGGTCCCCCCAACCTACCGAACCCAGCAATATATAGCTTATTTCCTATTAAAGAACTCCGAAACCCTCCTCCTAGTATCGCTATGGACAATGCTCCGCGCCATAACCTCGAACCCCTCCTCAAGACCCTCTACCCTACCTCTGCCAAGCACCTCCCTTATCCAAGCCAATGCGTGGGGCGCCGACCTTGAGAAGCTCCTCAGTATCTCCAGCGTTCTCTCATATAGTTTATCGTGCTCAACTACCTCATCGACCAAGCCTATCTTTAACGCCTCACCAGAAGACAGCTGGGTTCCAGACATTATCACGTACGAGATCCTCCTCGCCTCAAGACCCCTCGGATTAACTATGCTCACAGGCGGAACTATACCGAATCTAGCACCGGTAATAGCGAACGACGCCCTATCAGAGGCCAGAACATAATCCACTATATGGAAGAGCTCCACAGACAAACCATATGCCGGGCCATTAACGACGCAGACTACAGGCTTCGGGAAGAGGGCTATCTCCTTGAAGGCCTCATAGGTCTTCATAACCAGCTCTCTGGCTTCATCAATATCCTTAACCTGGAGGACCTCCCTAAGATCTATACCAGCAGAGAAGTAGTCTCCCGAACCGGTTATAGCTACACCCAGCATCCTATCAAGCTTACTCCTATTCTCCTTAAGATCGTTGAGAACCGATCTTATCGACGAGGCCACATCACTGCTCCAGGCGTTGCGCCTTCTAGGGTTGTTGAGCACCACCCAAGCCACATCCTGCTCGAACACGAATCCCACGGGTTCGCTCAAACCCTTAAATATCTCCTGGCTCACCCCTCACCACCATAGTGCTTCCTGGCATCCATTACGGCATCTATAATCTGCTTATACCCTGTACACCTGCATATTAAGCCGCTCAAGTACTCCTTAACCTCCTCACGCTCAACCTTGCCCCTTGTTTTAGTTAGCAGGTAGTGAGCCACAACAACGAAGGCTGGGGTGCAGAACCCGCATTGTAGGGCTGCATGCTCTATAAACGCCTTCTGGATAGGCGCTAGCTCGCCCGGCCTACCCGAGAGCCCTTCGGCAGTAACTATCTCGGAGCCGTCCGCCTCGACAGCTAGGACAAGGCATGACTTAACTGGTTTACCGTTCAGCATAACTGTACATAGCCCACACTCTCCGCGCCAGCAAGCCGCCTTTACGCTTTTGACATGTAGCTTTTCCCGGAGCACGTCTAGCAGGATCTCGTTATCCTCAACCTCAACCCTCCTAACCACATTATTTACCTTTAGGGTTATGGATGCCATCGAGACCACCTTATAGGGATCTAAGCTCCCTCAGGGAGTCTAAAACAAGCATCTTGGCTATATGGAGCTTGAATTCTCTGGAGGCATAGGGATCGTCCTGTATGAATCCAGCGGCCTCGCTTTCAACGCTGGATAACAGCTCGTTGATGCTTGATCTAAGATCAGATACCCGAGAAACCAGATCCTCAAACCTCCTCAGCCTAACAGGCTTAGGTGTAGCAGCACATAGAACGCACCTAACATCCCTAAGGTCCCTGCCGCCCTCCCTGATAGCTGACATGCCGACACTCACCATAGAGAACTCGGTGACCGGATTATACTTTCTGAATGTAGACACGAATCCCTTCGGAGGATCTTTAATGTGTATCTCTACAACAATCTCGTTCGGCTTTAAATCTATAAAGCCCTCATCGGAAATGAACTCTGAGACGCCGACAACCCTGCTTCCGGACGAGCTAACGATCTTCAGCTCGGAATCAAATATGCTGAGAAGGCAGGGCCCATCAACTATGGGGAGGGCCTCAACCACGTTTCCGGCTAGAGTAGACCTGTTTCTAAGAACCGGGTCACTAAGCTTCTTAATCCCCTGATAGAGAGCCCTAAACCTCTGAACAAGCCCACGCTGAAGTATATAATCCTCTATCTCGCTAAAGGTCACCGTAGCCCCTATCCTCAGCCCGTCACCCTCGGAATACCTTATATAGTGCAGCTCCCTAACACCCTTAATATCAACCACATACTTCGCCTCTATAAGCCTCTCCTTCATAAATGAGAGTAGCGCGACACCACCGGCCATGATTTTTGCGTCCTCGCCATACTGATCCAGTATAGCCAACGCCTCATCCAGGGTTTTCGGCCTGAGATACTTAAACTCTGGTAATGTGATGTATGGGGACGACATGGCCTACACCATGGAATCTATATATGCCTTAAACGCCTGCTCGAAAAGATCCGGGCGCTGCTCCTTGATAGCCTTAACCAGTCTTTCGGGGGTTATAGGCAGCTCCTTTATGCTTACCCCAGTAGCCCTATAGATCGCGTTGGTTATCGCCACAGGGACAGATATCATGACATTCTCACCAACCCCTCTGCTGCCTAGAGGACCATCCATTTGGGGTGTTTCAACGAACTCAATAAGATAGTTGTCTGGAGCATCCTTAGCCCTAGCCACGTAGTAGAAGGAGAAGTTGGGGTTAGCTACAGACCCGAACTCGTCGAAGATTATCTTCTCATATAGAGCCCTGCTCATACCCATGACGAACCCTCCTATAGCCTGGCCCTCAAGTAGTAGGGGGTTTATGGCTTTACCTATATCATACACCTGCACTGCCTTGAGGACCTTGATCTCTCCAGTCAATATGTTGATCTCGACCTCAACACCGGTGCCCCCGAACGTGTAGAATATGGTTGGGTTTCCTTGGCCCGTTTCAGGATCTAGATATGTCGTTAAACCGGCTATATGCCTCCCAACACCAATCACGGGGCCCCCAACACTGGTGCCGTCTGGGAACTGGTAGCCCATAACTATCTTCTCGAGCGGAATACTGATCCATGGCTTCCCAACAACAAAGACCTTTCCATCGGC
>JALXCO010000286.1 GCA_026990885.1 Desulfurococcales archaeon | reverse complement strand
TCATCATGGGGCCTGGAGGAATGTCTGTTGGGCCGGCGGGGATAACTATCTCTGTCTCAGCCACCTCTCCGGGTAGTGGTCTCCTATAGCTTTTGACCGACGTGACTATATGGGTTAGCTCGAAGACATTGTGTCTGTCTGAGAAAGCATATAGCAGTGGCTGGGTTAGGTAGCCCTCGAGCTTATCTATATTCTTCAGCCCTAGGTCTCTAGCCGCCTTCAGGAATATCTTCGGCTTATACATCTTTACCTTTACACCCTCCTTCTCAAGAGCAGCCCTAACCTTCTTCACGTGGTTTGAATCGACACCCGTTACCGGTATGAGTAGGAAGGATCTCGCTGTTTTGAGGGTTTCAAGGATCTCGCTGTAGAGCTGCTTCTTCTTCTCGAATGCCGGCCTAACCCTCTCTCCCCTAGCCTCGCGCTTAAGCTCTACCAGGGCCTTCTCGTAGAGCCTGCGTGTTCTCCCCTTCATTATGTCTGCACCTCCACGGGGTAGCCCATTGTTGTTTTTACAAAAATCTTCTTAACCACCTGATCTAGGGAGGCTTTAAGCTTGTTCTCTATATGGTTCAGCACAACCATGGCGTTCTCGGCTAGATCCTCTGGAGACATGTCCTCGCTCCCAATCCTGCCGGAGACGTAGGGCTGCTCCTTGTTCCTGAATCTGGTTACCGATCTATAGTAGCTAATCATGTTGGCTATATCAGCGTTCATGGGTACAGGGATGGGGGCCTTGCCCCTCGGACCCAGCGCTGGACCAAGTATCCTTCCAGCCAGCCCCATTAGATCTGCCCTCACCAGGATCCAGTCACACCTCCTCGCAAGATCCTTAGCCTGCTTCCTAGATAGCCCCTGGAGGTCCCCCCTAGTGAGGACAACGTCAGCACCAGCCTCCCTAGCCTTGATTGCCGCATCGCCCTCGGCCACAACACACACCGTTACCTTCTTCCCAAGCCCCTTGGGGAGGTATATGGCCTCCCTAAATCTAGCCTCCGGCGACTTAGGGTTCACACCCTTCAGCACAACTATCAGCTCTACACTCTGCTTGAATCTCCTCTTCTTGCTTATCTCTATAGCCTCCCTTATGCTTTGAGCCAGCTTCTCCTTATCGATCATGACCCCCACCGCTAGCTGGAGCCCCATTTATCTCTATATTTATCAAATATATCTTTATAGGCTCCTGAATCTATCTCCTTCGACACCTCCTTCGGATCTTTACCCTCAACAGTTAGGCCTATGGTGGCTGCGGAGCCCAGGATCGTTTTAACGGCCTTCTCAAGGGTCTTGGCTGTGAGATCCTTCTTCTTGATTAGAGCTATCTCAATAACCTTCTCTAGGGAGAGGTCCCCAATCTTCTTGTTCGCGGGGTCCCCAGAAGGCTCCTCAGAGCCCACAGCATTTAGCAGGAGGCTTGTTGTTGTCGGCAGCTTGACATCGATCTCGTAGGACATGCTGTCTAGATCAACTATAATAGACACACCAACAGTAAGCCCCTTATACTGCTCGGTAGCCTTATTTATGTCCTCCACAACCTTGGCTACATCTAAACCCACCTGCTGGATCGCCGGACCCAGAGGGGGCGAGGGGCTGGCCTTACCGCCCTCAATCTGTGCCCTGATAACCTTTATTTTTGGCATTAGCCGCTCACCAACTGATTTAATTTTAAGAATTTATGCTAATAAGCATAACATTGCCTGGGGGTTTAAAAATTTTAAATACACGTGCTAGCTCTTCACCCGGTTATATATAGAATCCCCCTGGAGATTTGGGTAAAAGCTTAAAAACATTCTACACCACTTTATATTGGCCAAATATTCGAGAACGTGGAGAGGTGGAAAAGATATGTCATCCCAGCCGCAGGCTGTAAACACAATACTGGTCGGTAAGAAGCCGGTAATGAACTATGTATTGGCTGCTCTACAGCTGATAAGCCAGGGAGTAGACGAGATAGTTATCAAGGCTAGGGGTAGAGCTATAAGCAAGGCTGTAGACACTGTTGAGATTGTTAGAAGCAGATTCATGAAGGACAAGATAAACGTTAAAAACATCAGCATCGGCAGCCAGGAGATAGAGTCTCAGGAGGGCAGGAAGTCCAGGGTATCAACGATAGACATCGTTATCGAGGTTAAGCAGCAGTAAAAGCGGTAGGTTGGCGAGCCGGCAACACCATTATCAACTTGCTTTTTTTAAACTACGAAACTGTTGGGTTCGAAACATCCCAAAACACCTATATTCTATATAGCTTCCTCAATCAAAGGAGGTATACTCGGTATATAGGGGTCATGGGGTCTATAAGGCTTCTTCGAGCTGGAGAGCTGGTAAAGTTCGTGTCTATGGCTACGGTTGTTCTTGAGGTGCTTGATGCCCGTGTTCCTGAGTTTCTTAGGAATAGGTCTCTGGATAGGATTCTCTCTAGATCTGGTATAGATCATGTTGTCGTCCTCAATAAAGTCGATCTGGTGCCCACAGGCGTTGTTAGGGAGTGGGTTGAGTACTATAGGTCTCTTGGGTTCGAGGTTGTTAGGGCGAGTGCTAGGGTGGGTGATGTTAGGGAGCTCCGCAGCTGGATCAATATATACGCCGAGAGACTCAGGGAGAGAGGTAAGGGAACCATAGCTGTTGTTGGGGCGCCTAAGGTCGGTAAATCCTCTATAATCAATACACTTAGAAGGAGGAGGGTGGCTGGTGTGAGCAGGTATCCAGGGAATCCTGGGTACACCAAGAACTACCAGCTTATTAGGCTTAGGGAGAACCTATACATGATCGATACGCCCGGATTCCTCCCGGTCACAGTTGATCTTCTAGAGAAGACCATTAGGGAGAACCCACCCGAGAAGATAGGGAATGCCGAAAAGATAGCTATAAAGATCATTGAGCGCGTTGCCAGATTCGATAGATACGCTATATTGAAGGCCTACGGCATCTCAAGCACCGATCCGCTATCTATTCTTGAGGAGCTAGCCAGGTCTAGAGGCTGGATCTCTAGGGGGAGCGGCGAGCCCCTTATACGTGAGGCCTCCCTGAAGGTTATTAGGGACTATCTCGAGGGCAGGC
>JALXCO010000285.1 GCA_026990885.1 Desulfurococcales archaeon | reverse complement strand
CTTAGCCTCCTCACGATCCCTGAGAAAACCCCTATAATCCACAGCTCTAAGAAAACCCAGAAGAACCTTATTGTAGCCCGCCAACCTAACCAGGCATTCAAAACCCGAGCCATCGAGATCCGCAGCCTCACCCAAAACAAGAACCCTATAGAGCGAGGAGAAACACAACCCGCGAAACACCCTCCCCTCCAGGGGCTAGACCAGGTTTCTAACACGCCTCCTAGCTATCTCCACCACCTCCCTCAGAGACCTATATATATTGCTGCGTGATGTATCCACGCTGGGCTGGCTGTAGGCTCTAGATATGAGGTCATACAGCTTCAGCTGGAGCGGGATTGTGTAGGCCTCGGGATAACCCCTCCTCCTAGAGAGCAGGGCGTCCAGCTCCGCCCTAACATATATATTCACGCACAGCAGCCTCGAGAGAGCTATCGAGGCCCTGGAGAAAACGCTCCACAAAACCCTATAGTCCCTCAGGGACACAGCCAGCCAGACAGGAAGATCTATAAGCCCCCTCTCACCAACAACAAAGCAGCCGAAAACCCTCAAAGCAACAAACTTAACGAGAACAGCAGGGATAATCGAGACAAACTCAATAAACAGCCAAACCCTCCTAAGCCTAGAGGGTATACAGACCCCATGGAAAGGGTTGCACACCCCCCGAAAGCTTCTGAAGAGCCTGAAGAACCTGTAGAGAACAAACGCAACAGAGTGGGAGGCCCTAACCCAAACAACACATACGCTGTATCCCCGGAGCCTGAGGTATAGGGCTAGGAGCCTGGCTAGGGTTGTCTTCCCCGATCCGTCTGGCCCGAACAGACAGATCATTCTAGATAATCCTAGACACGCTAGCTAAGCTGTAGAGTTTCTAAATAAACAAAAAATCTCTAGGATCTCCTCAGAAGCTTATAGGCCAATACACCACCGGCTAGAGCAACAACACCCCCAACAAGGGCGATCACAACAGGATCAAAACCGGGCAGCTCGCCAGGGACCTCTAGAGACCCACCAACAACATAGTATGCCTGCGCAGCTGTCTTCAGCGGCGATAGAAACAGCCCAACAGCAGCCAATACACCTCCAATTCCAAGGAGCAGTATGGCGCTAATCCTCCTCAACAAGACCCACCGAGATATATTGTCTATAGTAATATTTAAATATTATATATCCTGAATCCTATGGAAAGCAGGAAATGATGATCAAGAAGCTAATCCCAAGAAACATCGATACAGGCCTACTCGCCTTCCTAGCAATATATAATCTACCCAGCGGCTGGGCACCATACAGCATCGTTGTTGATAGAGTACTCTACTTCAGCATATCACTAAACCCACTCACCGGGCTATATATAGCCGACTACCTGCTCGCTTCAGCACTAATGATAGCCATAGCGAAAAGACACAGAACACCCCTCCCAGCGGTTCTCGCGTCTACACCAGTATTCATATACCTCACCGCAGAACTCACAGATAGCATAGCCCTACTCCCCCTCGCCTCAGTACCCATGATCCTCTCACTCTACCCAGTAGCGAGAAGAATAGGGGCTATAGCCATACTCAGGGCACTGGCAGCAGTGATCCTGATCTTCGAGGCAATAGCGATAGCCTCAGCCCTAACATACTTCGCCACAGGAGCGAGGTCCCCCCCAATAGAGTATATAGCGGCAAGAGAAAGACAGCTGTGGGCCCTAGCAGAGTGGATGGGCATAGGCCTGGTCATCGCGGCATCGATCATGTGGCTCATACTCAAGGCTATAGGCAGAAGCCACCCACTAGAGACAGAAAACAACAACAGAAGCAACGAAAAAATAGCTGGAGAGAGGACCCCCAGCATATTAGAGAACCCAAAAATCATTATCCCGGCCTCTATAGCTCTGGTAGCGATCCTAGTGATCCTGCCCCACCTACCAACAGTAAACCCGGAGGGGAAACCGGTTAGCGTGGACACATACTTCTATACCGGAGCGATGCTCAGAGCCGACAAGTACGGGCTTGAGAAGGGCTTAAAAGCCTACTACCCAGAGAGGCCCCTGCATATACTGGCGATCTACCAGCTATACAGGCTTGTGGGGGACCCCATACTGCTGATGGACATAATACACCCGATAGCATCGCTATCCCTCCTAACCATATCAAGCTACATCGTTGCCCTCAGAAAACACGGACCGAGAGCAGCTGGCCTAACCGCGATCCTGACCGCGTCGGGGCACTGGACACTCGCATTTATCTCTGGAGGATTCCAATCAAACAGCCTCGCCCTGGGTGTTCTCCTACTCCTCTTCGCCCTGAGAGGCAGAGAGATCTTGGCGGCGCCAGCAATAATGGTTCTTGGCGGGCTTATCCATCCATGGACACTCGCCGTTGTTGTTCCGGCATACATCCTGTACCTTGCCCGGGTCGAGAGGGCTGGCTGGAGACCGATCCTCTATGTAGCGCTATCCATAGTGCTGATCCTCTACACAGCGGACCAGGTATCGACATCAATCACCGGTGTGAGCGCTCTAGAGAGGCTCAACAGGGTGGCTAGGGTCGAGACGATCCCGCAGGCAATAGCAGGCTTACCAAGCATCGATGCAGGGGACCTCCTGGTCTATACAGTAAACATTTTCAGGGGGTTCCAGGTATATACGTGGGGGGCATTAACTGTAGCGCCCATACTTATCCTCGCATCACTATCAACGAGGAGATCCGCGGCAACAGCGTTCATGGCGATAGCCCCAATAGCCATGATACCCACAATCCATGCCCCGGGACTGGTATTTAGAATCTACCTAGACATACCGCTCGAGATAGCGGCGGCACTGGCGCTAGCCAGAGTAAGAGACAGGCTCCTAACAGCAGCAGCAGTAATAGCAATACTAGCCAGAGCACTCATATTCCTGATAGGCCACACACCACTTGAGGGAGAACTCTGGGAAAGACACATAAGAATCTAAAAAGACACAAGACTCTAGAGGCCCCCGCATTAGATGCCCAAACCAAAATAGATGCTGCACAAAAATGAAAAGCTATAATATTTCTGTCTCTTTCTCGAACTACAAGCTATAGATCGTGCCTGAATCC
>JALXCO010000284.1 GCA_026990885.1 Desulfurococcales archaeon | reverse complement strand
AAAGTCCAGTCTGGGCGCTACCCGGTTAAGGCTGCTAAATATATTCTTAAGGTACTTAGAAACGCCGAGAATAATGCTGAGCAGAAGGGCCTGGATGTGGATAATCTAACGATACTGCATATAGCTACGCATAGAGGGAGGTATATAAAGAGGTACATGCCTAGAGCCTTCGGAAGGGCAACGCCTAAATTTAGAACAACAACACATATAGAGGTTATAGTCGGTGAAAAGAGGTGATAGTTCATGGCCAATAAGAAGAAGATATTTCTAGATCTAGCGATCCAGAAAACCAGCATAGACGAATTTCTGGCTTCGAAGTTCGCTAGAGCAGGATACTCTGGAGTTGAGATCTCCAAGACGCCTCTAGGGACAAGAGTTATTATATATGCGGATAGGCCTCCCCTTCTTATAGGTAGAAGGGGAGAAACTATTAGGAAGCTTCAAGCCATATTTGAGAAGCATTTCGGTCTCGAGAATCCGCAGATAACTATAATGGGTATAGAGAACCCGGAACTCAATGCGAGGGTTATGGCTACCCGATTGGCTCAAGCTTTAGAGAGGGGATACCACTTCAGGAGGGCTGGCTTCATAGCGTTAAGACGTATAATGGCTGCAGGGGCCATCGGCGCCGAGGTGGTTATTAGCGGTAAGCTAACTAGTGAAAGGGCAAAGTTCGAGAAGCTTAGGGCTGGCAAAATATATAAGGCTGGTGATCAGGTGAACTATCTTGTTGATCGAGCAGTGTTCAATGTTCTTTTAATACCCGGAATCTACGGTATCGAGGTAGTTATAGTTAAGCCAGGCCTGCCATCGGATCATATAAGACTCAAGGAGGAGGCTATCCAGAACCTGCAGGCGGAGAAAGAATCAGAGATCCAGCAGACGCAACAATCGAGCGAGGGACCTCCGCTATCTGAGCAGGCATCAGGCGGCGGCGAGTCGTAGGTATACTCTGTTTTACTCAACAAAACTAATTACTGGTATTGGGTGGTTCTATGAGCATTAAGCCCGAGGAAATCAGATCAATGAGCAGGGAAGAAAAGCTCAAGCTGCTGGATGAGCTTAGGGCAGAGTTGATAAAGCTAAAGACCCAGGCAGCAATGGGGACCCTGGATAAGCCGCATAGGATTAGAATAGTGAAGAAGAATATTGCCCGTATCTTAACCATACTTCGGGAAGAGGAGATTAAAGGAAGTAAGCAGCGTTAATCGAGATGAGGAGAAGCCTTAGAAATCTAAGGTGCCATGAGTTGCTTGGTTTGAAGGTGAAGGTTTTATCAAGTACCGATCCGGGGGTTGTTGGCCTCGAAGGAGTGATAGTTGATGAGACCATGAAGACGTTTAGGATTAGGTCTATGGATTCAGGAAAGATCAGAATGGTTTTTAAATTGGGCTCTGTATTCTCTATATATATCCCGGAACTAAATAGATATGTAGATATCGATGGTGATTTATTGGTAGGTAGGCCGGAAGATAGGGTTAGGAGGTGTTGGTGAATGGCAACAGGTAGTGAAACGAGAAATATAGGTATATCGTATCCAGGCTTGGAACCGCCTAAAGAGGTTTGCCAGGACGATAAATGCCCATGGCATGGGAGCGTGAGGGTTAGGGGCCTAATACTTGAGGGTGTGGTTGATAAGGCTAGAATGATGAGGACAGCGGTGATTAAAAGGGAGTATGTAAAGTACAACAGGAAATATAAGAGGTACGAGAGAAGGAGAAGCGTGATCCACGCACATAACCCGCCATGCATAAACGCAAAGCCTGGGGATGTAGTGGTTATAGGCGAGACTAGACCCCTAGCTAAAAGCGTTGCTTTTGTGATACTTGGTGTAGTTAGGAAACAGGGTGAGTAGTTATGGCTAAAAAAACAGTTAAGTCAAAGGCTGCTTTTCCTAGAAAGAGAATCACCCCAGGAATAATTGTTGGAACAAGACTAACTGTAGCAGACAACAGCGGTGCAAAAGTAGCTATGGTTATAGGGGTTCCAGAGGTCAAAACAAGGTTAAGGAAGTTGCCTTATGCGGGTATAGGGGATCTTGTAGTAGTAACGATCAAGAAAGGAACACCAGACACTGTGAACCAGGTAATGTACGGCATAATAGTTAGGCAGAGGAAACCCTATAGGAGGCCAGATGGTACACGTGTAGCTTTCGAGGATAATGCCGTGGTGATAGTTACTCCTGAGGGGACCCCCAAGGGTACAGAGATAAGAGGGCCTATCGCCCGTGAAGCTGCGGAGAGATGGAATATGATAGCTAATATAGCTACAATGATAGTTTAGCTCGATGGGTGTTGTTTATGGCTCTAACCTCATCATCGCAGCCGAGGAAGCAGAGGAAGACGCTTAAGAATCTAAGCCTGCATCAGAGATGGAGATTTCTCAACGCGAAACTATCTAGAGAGCTAGCGAAGGATATAGGCGTTAAAAGGCTCCCGGTGCGGAAGGATGATGTAGTGAAAATATTGAGGGGTGACTGGAAGGGGCATGAGGGCAAGGTTGTTGAGGTTGATTTAAAGAGGATGAGGATACATGTTGAGGGGGTAACGCTTAAGAAGGCTGATGGCACACCTGTATATTACCCGATCCATCCATCGAACGTGATCATAACCAAGCTGGGAGAGGTTGATGATGTAAGGAGAAAGATTATTGAGAGGAGAAAACGATCAGGATCAGAAGAGCGTGAGGAGGAGAAGGAAGAGGAGAGTAGAGAGGATAAGCAGGAGAATGAAAAGTCGGGAGATGGAGGAGGTAGACAAGAATAAATATATCTCTAATTAAATTGATGTAATGTGGTGGTTTTAAGTTGGCTAGGATGGGACAGAGAAGGCAGATGAAGAGGCTTGCGGCGCCGTGGTTTTATCCTATACTTAGGAAGGAGTATAAATGGGTGGTTAAACCTCAGCCGGGACCCCATAGTATTGAAGCCTCTATACCTCTTCTCGTTCTCGTTAGGGATGTTATGGGTATAGCTGAAACAGGTAGGGAGGCGAGGAGGATAATATCTGAGGGCTTAATCAAGGTTGATGGCGTTGTTAGGAAGAGCTATAAATATCCTGTTGGTTTTATG
>JALXCO010000283.1 GCA_026990885.1 Desulfurococcales archaeon | reverse complement strand
AGGTCCGTGTCGCGGTGCCATCCTCGTCCGCCACGGAATCCTCTATGACCCCGCTAGGCGGCGTGTCTGTGAATGTCTCGGGGATAGATGTGGCGTTAGGCTGATCCTGTATCTGGAGGGAGTCCAGGCCCGCCCTCTTCACCCTTATATTCAGGCCCTTAACGTCTACAGGTATCTCAATAACGCTTCCGTTAGGCCTTACTACAGTTATTATATATGTCCCCGTCTTAACCACGGGATCCACTGTGAAGTTTACCCTGCTTGGGGTCCCTGGAGATAGCGTTAGCCTCACTCTCGAACCACCTAGCTCCTGTGGGAGCACAACCTCAACCTCCTCGAAGCTTGAGGACGTCAGCTCTATCCAGCCGGCCTCACCTGCAGATAGAACCTGGCTGGATCTCTTAAAGCTTAATCCGTCTATCTGTCTCGATAGGTAGAAGGCGTTCATATAGATGTTCTTGCCAGTCTCGATCGAGTCAACCCTAACGTTGAGCTTAACCGACTCATTGAACATAGCTCTAACCGTTAGAGTGGTTACCACTGTTCTGCCTGGCTCAACATACACTACATCCTCATCAAGCGTTGTTCCCATCTGGGCAACTACTCTTAGGTTAAGTGGTACGCCGCCAGTATTGTTGATCGATACCCTCACATCCACGCTTTCCCCTATACTGAAGGCTCTATCGGGGACCTCCACAGCAACGTTGAGGTCTACACCTCGAATCTTTAGAGGGATATTGTATTCCTCGCCATTCAATATAACCGATATTATGGCCTCCCTAGAGTCTAGGTACTTCTCGATGGTGAACTCGAAGTCCCTCTTAACCATGCCGCCTGGCGGAATGGCTATGACGCTCTCGAATACGGTTTCAATGCTTCCTGGAACCTCGATCCTGAGGTTAGCAATCCCCACCTCGCCACCATCGTTCCTGAGGGTTACTGGGATCCTCAATACGTCGCCTGCATTCACCGTTAGATTCCTTGGGAGACCTATAGATATCACAGCTGGGCCTGTAGGGGCTATAGGCTTCATGCTGATGGTTAACGTAGATCTTGTGCCTCCTATCACCGGGATTATTGCCGTGGATGGCTCATAGTTTCTGGCTTCAGCAACGACACTGTATATCCCGGATTCTATGTCTCTAAACAATACTCTACCATAGCTGTTTGTGGTTCCCGTTATATTGGTGTTTCCTTGAGAAATCGATACACTAACCCCTCTTAGAGGTGCCCCCTGGGAATCCAGTACGAGAACCTCTAGGTCTCCCCTGCCAGCTTGAGCCTGGTAAATCCTCAGCAAGAGCTCGAGCCTATCTACAGAGGGTATATATATAGATCTGGAACCCGATATACCGCCGGCATTATAACTTATACTATATGATCTGCCTGATATAACCGTGAACTCTACAGAACCACTGAAACCAAACGTGCCAACACCGCTAACGCTAACCGTGCCATTTAAAGGTTTCCCAGCAAGATCCCTGAAAACCAATTCAACAGGTATTCTGCCTGGTATTGGAGGCATATATACGGTAATATATGTTGTACCTACACCAACATACCCTCTAAACTCCACAGTCCTATATCCAGATCTAGTAAACTTGAATGCATGATCACCAACAGCTATCGATTTGACTAATATTCCGTTGGCATTTGTAGAGCCGCTATAATATCTATTAATATATAATCCCACAGATGACAGAATTGCTGAATCCGCCAGAGAAACTGTAGATACGTTAATTACTCCTACGCTGGGCTTCATATACGCTATCGATGTAAACGATCTATATGGGTAGATGACAGCTATAAATTCATTATTGTAATATCTGGTTCTAACTAGCTTAACGCTATACCAATTGGCCTGTAGAGATTTAGTTATCCTTCCATCGGCGTTAGTGGCACCATTATAATAGTTATTAACATACAAACCTACAGATGACATAACATCATTTGTTAGAAGATCTCTGGTTTCCAGCCTCAGATCTCCGTAGCCAAGTACCATGTTTATAGATGCATTATATTTGATCCCTGAATAGATGTACATGTCAAATGATCTAATCTGATACGAGGTTCTCGATAATATAATGTCGTAGTCCCCAATCGAGAGAGACTTAGCTATTTGTCCATTGGCATCTGTGGCGCCATTATAATAGTTATTAACATACAAACCTACGCTAGATACTGCGCTTCCGCTTAATAGATCAGTTGTTCTAATAATTAGATCTCCATACGATCTTAATAGAAGCGTTTGGGACTCAACAACCATTCCTGGAATTGGATTGACTATTAGCTCTTTAACTTGATAGTTGGATCTAGATAGTGTTATTCTTGGGAAGATAAGGAATCGCTCAATAATATGTAGTCCATCAGGAGAACTGGTTGCCCCTGTATAGTAGTTGTTGACATATACCGAAACACTCGGTAGAGGTTGTAGAGTTTCTGCATCAAGAACCTTTATCCTAAGTTTAGCGGTATTCTCAAATAGTATAGCTCTAACTGTTACTGGTCTGGTAACCGATAATTCGAAATCTATTGTTTCATAGCCGGTTTTTGCGAGAGTTATTCTATACTCGCCAACCAACACTCCTCTTACCACCAATATGCCTTGTGAGTCTGTAGCTCCTCTATAAGATCTATTGATATATACAGCTACAGATGGTATGGGGTTTCCTTGGGGGTCTAGAACCTCTATGGTTAGATCTACCCTGCTCGATGGTGTTGGGTCGGCGTTGATTATTGGTAGTTTCTGGGTTTTCGCGTTGAATGCGGGCACGTTGTATCTTTCATTGTTCTGTAGCTCGATCACTAGCCCCTGTGATGCTATTACTTTAGCTCTAAATGTTGTTCCATTCATTATCGTGTCCACAACTCCTATCGGTCCCCCTGGTATGAGCCTTACTGTTGCCCCACTGTAGTTAGCGATCGATCCCTCAACCTCTGTATATATGTTTAACAGATGCACCGTTGAGTTTAGTAGGTATCCCTCGCTGCTGGCTTTCCTTAGGTTTGATGAGTCCATAATTAGTGTGTAGGCTGTGTAGCCTTCTGAAGATACAACTATGGGTAGAGCTATATGTGGGTGTATCTTTGATGCCATGTGGAACTTTTCCGCGTTTATCTTGAAGAGGTATTTTCCTGTCTGGAGCTCTGTTGCTGATCCTGGGTCTTGGCCGATGTAGGAGAGGTCCCCCGACACGGTTATGTTTCTGATCAGTAGGAGGGAGGGGTTCTTGGGGTCTAGCGATGTGTATGTGGTTTCATTGGCTACCTTTATGTTTGATCCTGTATACCTGTTAATTACATATAGATCGCTTATATACGCCTCAACAAGCCCGTTGCTTTCAAGGGCTATAGTTAGTGTGTCTCCATCCCTCAGGCTGAGGAATATTGGCGGGATCTCCTTAGTCGATGATGTGGCCTCATACTTAGCTACTATCTTGCCGTTGATCATTAATAGCAGGAGGCCGCTGAATCTAACCCTGCTGAATCCTTTAGGATCGCTCGATAACAATATGTTGGCTAGAGATATACTAACGTTGCTTAATCCCGAGCCAGTTATATAGTCCCTAACATCTATCCCCACACTTGATTCGGAGACCAGCTTATCGACATATAGCACTGCGTTGAAGCCCTCTACATCGATATACTGTGATATGACCTGGAAGCCTGGGTTGTATCCGTTTCTATAAGCTATAGCTATCCACGATATTCCATGATAGATCGGGGATCCGGATATATCTATATATCCAACACCGCTCGAGTCCGTGGCTACCGAAGTAAAGCTGTATGGTGTATAGGCCATTCTGGAGTCTACAGTTGCGTTAGCCAAAACAACCCATCCATACTCTGTGTATGGTGGGGTCGATGCTACATCCACGTTATCCGCTAGCTTCCACTCTTCCCCAGAGTAGAGGTTTCTCAAAACCACATTAACTGTGGCGTTATCGTCGTTCATCCACCTATATTTAGCCTTAACCACAACCCTATCTCCGGGCTCTATATATATGGGGATACTAGTGTTTCTATTGTCTATCCCGAACCTATAGTAGGTCTTGCCCAAAATCTCTATGGTTGCATCAAGCTCCTTCTTGGATGACCGGATTATTAGTTCCGCATTTGCTAGGGCTAGGGAAACCCCGCTGACTGGTTGCCCTGTCTCTATATCGACTACCTTGGCGACAACCCTGCTCGGGATTTTATCTAGGGTTACATTGATCTCTAAAGACCTGTTTGGCACAACTATGGCTGTCGCAACGGCCTGGAAGTAGCCATCGGCATCTATAACTATGTAGTGCACACCCACAGGCAGGTTTCTAAACAGGTATTCTCCTGATCCTAGATTTATGGATTCGATACTGAATCCCGGATCCCATGTGATTCTCAATATGTTTGAGGCATACACCTCTCCTGGGGTTGCGTTTCTTATGCTGGAATTCAGAAACTCTATCTCCTCACCTGTATATATGTTTCTGAGTGTCAACGTGAACTCAACTGTTTTTGTGTCCCTCACATTTACTGCTCTAGCCTCTATAATAGATCCGTTTACAGCCGGCAGAAATATTGGTTGCATTGAGTTCTTTCCTGCTGACATCGTATAGTAGTATGGGTTAAGTTTCTTGCCATCGATCCATACAGCTAGATCGTCTCCCTCAAGATCCCTTGAAGGTATAAGCATGTATGTAGCCACCCTAACATCTGCATTGCTTATGGGCGCGCCTGTCAATAGATCTGTAACCCTGATCCTTAGATCACCACCGATAACAGGTAGGAGAGGCACCTTGAGATCAAGCCTTAGGCCTGGAGGCAACAGAGCCTTGAAGCTGGTATAGTTTCTAGCCGTAACCACAAGAACGTTAGAGGATACGGGCGATAGAGTTAACGCGGCGTAGCCGCTTGAGTTCGTTACAGCAGACTCTCCACCAACATTAACCACAGCACCCTCGATGGGCTGTCCAGTAATCGGGTTATATACATAGACGTTAGCCCTGGATGAAGACACCAGCTTAACCACCTTAACCTCGTCCCCAGCCTGAAGGGTGACGGAGAAGCTATGTAGCTCTGCACCATCTAGGGTTTGGATAGATACATCATGGGTGCCTACTGGAAGCCATATTCTGGCTGATCCGTCTTTGAGGGCATATGTGTTATCGCCTATAGCGACCTGGTATAATCCAGACGATCTAACGCCAGACTCATCGACAACCTCAACTATTAGAGTGGCTGCATTCTGACTCTGTGCAGATGGCAATATAATTGTTGCGTTGGTGGAGTTGATGGAGATCGATATCCTCGATATGATTCTCTGGTAGCCCTCGAATTTGGGTATAGCTATATATATACCCTCCTCAAGAGTAGCGTTCACTATGCCGTTAACCACAGACAGATTAAGGAACTCCCCATCTTTATACAGCTCTAAAACGCCGTTATCGGATATCTTGTTTCCGAGCGTATCGATAAAATCGATCGTTACATTGAGTGAGCGCCCATATATCCTGATATCTGTGCTCGCGTATCCCACATCAAGCTCTCTAGACCAGATCTGGGCAACAGCGAAGTATCTACCTGGATTAGGCACCTCAAGCTCGAAGTCGACTGTTCTCGCCTCTCCAGCCGGTATGGATACCAGCTCCTGGTATGTGGAGACTATATCCCCATAGATATTTAGGAGAAGGACCCTAGCCAAGTAATCTATCTCTGTTTCGTGTTGATTAACAAGCAATACTCTACCGCTAACCGTTCCGGCCCTGCCCTCAAAGACCTCTATTAGAGTTGGTATTGTTGGCTTTGTGTATAGAACCACCTTAAATGATCTAGCCTCAAGCCTGCCATCAACATACACGCTACCAGTAACGCTTATACCACGCCCATACGTGGGTAGCTTAATATCGACATATCTAGTAACCTTCCCTCCTGCAGGAATATTAACGCTGAATGTTTTCTCCTCGAGGAATGTTCCCACAACAACTCTTGCCGAAACATCCACGCTCTTGTAGTTGAAGACCTCTACAATTACTCTAGCCACACCACCCAAGGGATATACTTCAGCCTCGCTAGCTATACTTATGAAGAGCTTGTTGGGTAGCTGAACATATTCCGATGGTACTACCCTTATGTTGGGCTGGCCAGTGTTTATGAATGAGGGGCTTGTGGATGAGCTGTTGTATAGCTCTACAAAGACCCTATAGATCCCTGGCTCTACACCAGTTAAATCAACTGATATCGTTGAGCTGCTGACTGGAGGTATATTGACATTTACATCTCTAACAGCAACCAGCTCCCCTGCGCGAAACAGCTTAACCTTTACCTTGGTTATTGGATAGGTAAATACATTGTTCACTGAAAGCTGAACAGATCCTCCTTCAGGGACCTCTATCGTGTCCCTAATCAAGCTCTCAACCATGCCGATAAACAGTATATACTCGTCTCTAGTCCCCTGATGCATCATTCTAGCATAGTCCAGATATAGTGTTGCGACTACAACTGTTCCGTTGCCAAACCTATAGCTTGCTAATGCCGGTGCACCAGTCGTTGATTTAACTAGATGAATCTCAGCTCCCTCTGGTAGCTTGCTGAAGTACCCATCTATATTTAGATCGGGAAGCCTATCCCACCTAAGCCCGCCAATCAACGTTGAGTTTGACGTAGCGTATGCAGCCCTGAACAGGCATGCCTGATCCTGGTCCCATCCGAAAGCCTCTATCTCGAACCCTCTTGGAAGGATCTTGTAGTCATCACCCCTCTGCTGATCTAGAACAAGTATCTTTCCACCGAACCTGACGTATGCATTGAAATTAGTCATGTCGGGCTTATAGGCGAGGCTGCCCGACGGGAATATAATTAACTTATAGTTAAGCAACTCGGTAACCGGGAATGTGTCGTCTATAAGCACTGAGGGTATCCCGGCCTGCGCCAGCATATCCACAACCTGCTTGTAGGCCCCAGCATAGTATACTGCCACGTCGGGAGCTCTCCAAAGATCGGGGTAGCTCTCCAGATAGCTCTCAATAAACATTCTTAATAGATCCGGGTACCTTCTATATACAGAGAGCGGCTCTAAAACGGCTATAACTTCAATCACGTTTGATGTATTTGACTCGCCTGGAATAACGATCTGGGGAATGCCTAGCTGATCGAGATCCACCTTGAAGCTGATGGCTGCATCATCAAACGAGAACTCGATCAGATTCGACGGGATCCTGTTGATTATTGCTGGGAAATCCCTCAGGATCGTGTTCATAACCTTATACTGGATATATAGGCCCTCTGGAGACAGCAGCGTATTGACTGCATCACGCAACTCGGGGTATCTCTCTAGCGCTAGTTTGGTTGCTAGGAAGTTGTTGTAGTATTTTGATTTATCAAGCATTCTTGCAGAGTATGACAGCAGCAGATCTAGATAGCTCTTTTTATCAGACCTATATATCCAGGAGACATCAAGGGTCTCATCAGGCCTATCATTCCTTCTCTCCGGAGGGCCACTACCTATCTCGCTCTTAATCTGCTTCTCAACCTCTTTAGCGATCTCTTTGGCCAGCGCATCCTTATACTTCTCTTCAACCTCCTTTAGGAAAGATCTGAAAAGCTTGTCGTTCTTGAGCTGGTCCAGAAGCTGATTTATGAACGCCTCCGTAACTTCCCTCTGGCTAATAACTATGTTGTTCATGATGTTTCTTAACTGGCTCAGCGTTAAGCCATTGATCCTGATCGTTACACCATCAATATTAATAACCTTATCTGAAAGCAGATTACTCCTCTGCACATCATCGAGATATCTTAATCTATCCCATTGAGCAACCACGGTGAGAAGATTCAGGTCTAAGCCGTTTATATTCTGTATATTTTTAGCCCCAGAAAACTCTATCCTGTTATCGACCATATTTGGGGAAAGCACGTCAGCGCTGTTTATGTTGACCTGTGAAAGCCTATTGTATGTGCGTGAATAATCCCAGTAGTCCTTAGCAGTCTTGAAGAACAACGTTACCTCCCTACCGCTGGGGTCCCTGAACGTGGCAGCGATATAGTTGTAGTCTCTAGCGTTAAGAACCCTGGGATTCTGCATATTGGGGTCTAAACCATCGACATACAGTATCTTGACTGACTTAGCGGCCTCAGAGTTTGCTCTGAGCGTTTGGGTTATCTTATTATGGTTCTCTACTATACTGGAGAATCTATATAGATCCTGTAGTGCTCCCCAGTAATCACCGTTATAGTATGCATCGGCGTAAGCCTTAATGATATATTGATCTCTCTGAACACTATATACAGTATTGAGTATAGGGTTGTTGGAGTATTTAGGAAACAATACACTATTGAGAGATGCGGCTTCACCGTAGGGATTCAAAACGCCTCCAGACGAAATAATGTTCTCATATATTATAGACCTCTTAACTCCCTGACTGATTTGGGTGCCTTTATACTCCGAGATAGCTCCCCACAGACTGATCCCTATATCCGCAGTCGTACCAACCCATGTTGCGGCTTTAACCGCCCCACTGGTTACGGTTGGAGTTACACCACTAGCAAACCATTTGGCGGCAATTCTGAAGAATGAGTTTTCTGGGAACATGTTGGGTAAATTTACTATCTTGCTTGCGATCGCGTTGCCAACCCCTGACTGAGCAAAATCCAAGAAGTTCATAGCTGTTTTCCCTGCGAACTCAATGGTGCTTATTTCACCCTTATAGTATGCATTAACATCATTCAGTATGGACCACAGAAGTAGAGTCTGCGAAATACCCTCGGACCAGCCTATATCTAGATTTATTCTATTGGTAAGCTGCTGTAACCTTAGCTCATCTATATCCTGGATCCTATCTATAAGCCCAGCAGCCTTTGCATCTACAACATTTTTTTCACTAATTACTGTGGCCAGCATAGATGCGAAATCGGATCTAGCGAGATCGAAATCGCCTTGAATCTCTCCCATGAACGAATCCAGATTATTCAATAGCTTTATTACTGTCTGCCCAGTTGCGTATTCATCGCCAATATTGCGTATATCTTGGAGAAACTCTATTCTGGAGTTGAATCTCTTTAACGCGTCACCACTGTAGCCATATATCTCGTCTCTAAGCGTTGAGTCTAGATAATTGATTAGCCTATCAATATCAGCTTTATAGGATTCATATGCATCGGCGAAGGATGGGAACCTGGATCTGATCTCTGCACTCGCCTGCCCTGTTATCTGGTAGGCGTCTAAAGCATTAATACTGCTTAATTCACCAGCTCTGATCTGCAGGAATGACGATATATCCCTATACTTTCCGCTCGTAATTATGTTACGGAGAACAGGATCCTCTATGAGCCCAGGATCTATAGTGCTGGTTCCAGTCTCAAAAAATATATTATTGAATAGAGCGAATGCCTCAGCACCGTCTCTAAGCTCTTTAAATCTCCATATAGGCTTTCCATCCGGGCCGAGAACCCTATATTTCAAGCTGTTGTGGACTTTAGTATTAAGCTTCCTTAAAGCCTCAGCCTCCTCTGGGGTTACTATGTTCTGCCTTGCCAGAAGATCTATTATTCTGTCCCACTTAATTGTAGCTAGATCCGGATCTATATTGTTTCTATATGAGTCCATAATGTTGATCATCTCATACCCATACTGATTCATGGTACTTAAGCTGTCTCTTATCGATCTATCGAGATTATCTATAAAGGGCCTAGCCTGACTCTCTAAAGCATTAATCTCTTTTAACCTAGATCTAATATCGCTAGCAACATCCTCCAAAAACTCAATCTCAGACAAAGCCTTATTCAACTCCCCACTAAACCCATACTTCTCTTTCAACAACCTCAAAAACTCTCTAGCGTCCTTGATATCCTCAAATATATCCCCAACCGAAGGGATATCCAGAATGAAACCCAGATTCTGAGGGTTATTAAATATATCCAGAAGAAGCCTCAGCCTAGCGTAGTCCCTCAGCACCTCTATAGCTATAGGAATATTGTTCCTCAAAAAATCGTAATCCAGAGAGCTAACGCGATCAACAGGGCCAGGAGTATTGAAAATCTCCTCGTAGGGTGCAACTAACTGAAGAATCATTAGCGAAATGATTATAACTGATAAAAACCTTATAAGGATACGATTATTTGAGGACGTTTTCCTCATCTAAACACCGGTTTTAATAAGTTTCTTATGGGTATATATACTTTAC
>JALXCO010000282.1 GCA_026990885.1 Desulfurococcales archaeon | reverse complement strand
GATGGGCTCTTGGTGAAGAGTATTCTTCTATACTCCTCAGGGAGGTTCCTCACTGGATTAACCGCTTCCTCGGGTATCTCGACCTTTTCGGGGAGCTCATCTATGATTCTCTTTAGATCTCCGTCTCCCGGAGTAAAGTATCTCGGCTTCATAACTATGGTGTCTGCCCACCTGCCCATCCCGTAGGGCACAGCGATAACACCCTCCCTAACTGATGGCTCCACAACTGCCGGGGCTTCAAAGGCTCCTGTAGGTGTCTCTACCCTAACCACGTCTCCTGTTTCGATCCCCAGCCTCTCCGCGTCTCTGGTGTTTATTACCACGAAGTTCTCTGGGGCTATAGCCTTGATCCAGTAGTAGAACTGGCTTCTATGCTTTGTGTATAGGGGTCCCGACTCGAACACTAGGTATAGCGGGTAGTCCCTATAGATCTCTTCAAGCGGGACCCCGGGTAGAGCGTCTTCAGCAGATGCAGGCTTTAGGGCTACACCCTCTACCGGTGCGTAGGTTGCTGGTGGAACGTACTTTGGTCCGCCCCAGAACTTCTTTCCGGTTATGCTGTTTCTGGATCTGGCTACCTGCTCGCTCCATACATAAAGGATCTTGTAGCCCTTAACCTTCCTCTTGGAGTAGCCCTTCTCATCGAACGAGTCACTGTACTGAGTGAATACACCTCCCCTAGCGAGTCCGTAGCATACAGCTCTCCACTCGTCTGCTGGTAGTATATCCTTGAATCTGGCTATGGGGTAGTTTCTCTCTACAAACTCAACGTCACTCTCCGGTATGTTCCTGGGTATTATACCCCTGTCCACGGCGTCTACTGCTGCGTTCGCGTATACCCTTAGTATATACTCCCATGCGCAGTACAGATCGAATCTTCTCCCCTCATACCTTGTTCCCTTAACACCGTTTATTCCGCCTCTACCGAAGCCCGGCATGTTGAGCTTTACCCCTATATCTATGAAGAACTCCCATAGGCTCGCGTATCTCTCATGCCCGTTGGGGCACCTGCCTATCTTCTCTGTTAGGGGCATTACTGCTGGGGACCTCCATGCCTCGGCTAGATAAACCCCGGCTCCGGAGGCGTAGAGGTACTGGATCCCGAGGGTTCCTGTCTCGAGGTAGGTTGTGTCTGGAACTATGTAGTCTGCATACATGAATGTTTCGTTTATGGTTGTGGTAACCGCTATGAACAGCGGGAGCTTTCTCGTGTCTTTGAGGGTCTCTATAAACTTGATCCCGTGGTTGGCTGAGAGCACGGGGTTCGCGTAGAACATTATTAGGGCTCCAGCCCTGTACGGGTACTCCTCGCTGATGCCGGCGAATATCTCTGTGTAGCTCTCCTCTGGGGTTAGCGGGTACCACGGGCGCTTGGCTGGGTATGGGTTCTCTCCCTTCTTCACCTTGATCCAGTACTCGAGGGTGTCCTCATACCTGGCTTTATGCCTATCGATTGGGGGTCCCCACTTCACGGGCTCTCCATAGCCCTTGTAGTAGCAGTTGTAGATCTTGTTGTTGTACTTGGTGTGTTCCGGCCTAGCCAGCAAGCCACCCCTCCTGTGGAAGTTCCCTATAAGGGTGTCTAGCATCCTGTAGCTCCACACTATGTACTCTCCGTTCGAGTGCATCCCAGCCCCTCTATGGATTATTGTCGCTGCCTCTGGGGCGGCGTCGGTGAAGTCTCTAGCCATCTGTACTATCAGCTCGGGCGGGACCCCGCATATCTCTGCCCACTCGCCTATAGATCTGCTGAACGCCTCATCCCTAAGTATCTTGAATGCCGTCTTAACGGTGACCTCCTCACCGGTGGCTAGCTTTACTCTTCCCTCCCACTCCAGATCTGCTTTATCAACATCTGTGTGGGGCTTTATCTCGCCGTCCCTCACCACTAGAGGCTTGCCTTCGCTCCCTATCCCTAGATCGCTGTCCCTGAGGAACTCACCGAACTTCTCGTGGTTTCTATCATAGATAACCAGCCATGTCGCGTTGGATATTACTGGGTACCCCTTCTTCTTGGCCGAGTCTAGATTGGGTATTTCTAGAAACTCCTTGTTGTATCGCTTGTTCTCTATTATCCATCTTATCATTGCCATCGCTAGTGCGGCGTCGTGTCCGGGCTTGATCGGGACCCAAACTATGTTTCTGTTCTTGATCCTCGGAGCTATGGGGTTCACATAGTACAGCTTCAGCTCCCCCTCCGCTGTGCGCTCTATAAGCAGTCCCTGGCCAGTCGCCCCTGGATGAAGCCTGCCCAGAGCGGCTCCAGCCATGATAATTACTTTCGAGCTGACCACATCTCCCTGGATATCGTGGTACCCCGCCCATATCTTGTTGCCCGCATAGTAACCCAGCTGGCACGCCGATGTGTGCCTGAGCCAGTTCACGCTTCCGAAAGCAGTTATGAACCTCTTGCTGAAGTAGTCGCTGTGTCCCTGCCCTCTTCCCCTCACCCATATAACCATGTTTGCTTTTGTCCCTAGGTCTGGCCTGTCTGGGTCTATGAGTATATCCTCAAGTCTCAGACCCCTCTCGGCGAGTATGCCGCTCCACTTAGACTTGAACTCCTCTACAGCTCTAGCTATATCGTCGTAGCCTCTATCGGGGTCCCTAGCGATCTTCATGATCGCCTCGACATCCCTCTTCATTTCGGATAGAACCTTGTTGGGGTCCTGGAACCCTGCATCCCTAAGCTTCCCATACACAAAGAAGTCCTTCAGCCCGGGCAGCCTCTCGCCGGTCTCTTCTATAACGCCGCCCTCAACAACCTCCCTGATCAGCTGCTCCCAGGATATAACCTTCCACTTACCGCTTCCTCTGGGCCCTGCCCTCTTGAGGGGCTTGATCACTCTGTAGGGATCATATATGTAGTGGATACCATCCTGTCCCCTGGGGCATAGGGTCCCGAACCACTTCCTGGTCGCCTCATCCACAGGTGTTGTGTAGTCCAGCTGGATGTATCTCTTAACCTGCTTATCGATCGATACAGCCCTGTTGTAGGGGTGGTATGGGTTCCCCTCTATCCTATCTATTATCGGGGTCCCGTTCCTCTCAATGATCCTCACCCTTATCCCGCA
>JALXCO010000281.1 GCA_026990885.1 Desulfurococcales archaeon | reverse complement strand
CATGGAAACCTATAGATACTTGCCTGACTATTACTCCGTTTAAGTCTGTGTTTCCGTAACCAGCACCATCGATCCTCAAAGAAACATCAGATAAAGGATCTTTATTCAGTAGTTCTGTCACCTCAATCTTTACGAGTCCAGTGCTTGTAACTAAAGATAATGTGATGCTGTATTCCAATCCTGAATATAGGTATATATCGAAGTATCTACCTTGATAATAGCTTCTAGCTAGAGCTATACTATGTTTTCCAACTACGACATCTCTAGCTATTACTCCGTTTAAGTCTGTGTTTCCGTAACCAGCACCATCGATCCTCAAAGAAACACCAGGCAGAGGATCCTTACTGAAGAGATCTTGAGTTATAATAGTTATCTTACCTAGCTGTTTTAACATTAGTAGCTCTATATCTAGCTTCTTTCCAGGTATCACGTTAACTATAAGCTCCATATCCTGATATTTGCTTCTAGCCAGCCTAACTCTATTGATCCCTGATTTAATCTGCCTAACTATTTCGCCATCATTATTAGTGTTTCCATAAGCAACACCATTAATACCTAAGGAAACACCAGACACAGGAGCTAATGTTTCTGAATCCAGGATCTTTAGAGATAACTTTCCCTTACTTGGGTACATAATAACGTTGAGCATTATTGATGTGGTCATTGTTAGCCTAAATGTTATTGGCTCGTAGCCTGCTCTTGATAGTGATACTATGTATTCTCCGAACACGAGCTTTCTAGAGATCATACCGTTTAAGTCTGTGTTTCCATAGCCGACACCATCGATCCTCAAAGAAACACCAGACAATGGATTGCCGTAGGGGTCTGTTGCTTTTATCTCCAGTATTCCTGAGCTGGTCAGCTCTAGATTTGGATCTATGGTAGCCAACTTGTGCTCCTTTATGGCGAATGTTGGTATATTGTATCTTTTTCCGTTCTCTAGCTCTATAACTAGTCCTTGGGAAGCGACTATCCTTGCTCTGTAGCGGTTATTAGACGCATCTACTGTTTTAACCCCTATAGGTCCTCCAGGAATCAGTTTTACTTTCTGACCTGTATAGTTTATGAGTTCCCCGGCTACCTCAGTGTAGATAGATATTAGCGGGATGGCTATCTTGATCCCGTAGCCCTTATCCTTGGCCTCTCTAAGGTTTGTGGAGTCAGCTATGAAGCTCTCTAGGGTGTACTCGCTTCTCATAACTACTATAGGTAGAGCTATATGGGGCTGTCTATTGGACGCTTTATGGGTTCTAGCCGCATCTATCTCTATTCTTACTTTTCCACTACTGATCTCCCTGGACTCGCCACTCATATCGAAGCCTTCAAAGATCTCTATAGGCAGTGTAGCGCTACTCATAACTACAGCTTCGGGATCTTTAGGATCTAGACCCTCAAAGACAGAGCCCTCAACAATCTTTAGGTATCTACCATTGTATCTGTTAACTATATATACATCGCTTATAGACACCCTATCCAGCCCGTCGCTCTCAAGCACGATGCTTAGTCTATCACCTCTAGAGAGATGCAGAAATACCGGTGGTAGAGACTTAACGTCTTCCGTACTCTCATACCTAGCCACTATCTCATTGTTGATCATTATCAGAAGTAAGCCTCTAAAAGCTATACCGCTGAACCCCAGCTGATCGCTGGATAATACGACGTTAGCCAGCCTAGCTTTAGCCCCCTTCAGAGCGTCGCCCGATATGTAGTCGAGGACCTCTATATCTAGATATACTTTATCTGACAGCCTATCAACATATATCACTGAATTCACATTATCGATACTTGAATATGTTACAGCTGTTTGGAAGCCTGTATTGAAGCCTTCTTTATACGCTACCACTATCCATGATGATCTGTGGTATATTGGTGAGCCAAACACCTCTATGTAGGCTACTCCCTGAGGATCTGTTTTATCCGCTTTATACCTGTATGGAGCGTAGGCCATTCTATTATCTACAGTTATATCAATAATCCTGATCCAGCCAAACTCTGTGTATGGTGGTGTTGGAGGTATCTCTACCTGCTTCACGAGGTCCCAGGATTCACCAGAATACATGTTTCGGAGCGAAACGCCTATAGAAGCCTTTACTTGGGGCGATGTGGCTCTGTATTTAGCAACTATAGATATCTTGTCGCCCGGATCTATACTTATGGGTATAGAGATAGATCCCTGAACAGACAGCCTGTATGTGGCTCTCCCACCTATATCTATTACTATATCGACACCCTGAACAGAGCTTATGGCGAGCTCAGCATTAGCTAACCCTACATTAACACCTTCAACAGGTCTACCAGATGCTATATCCATAACCTTAACAGATATTCTATTAGGTATCTTCTCAACAAAGACATCAACCACGCTATCTCTACCTGGAGCAACAACTACTGTGGCTACAGCCTGGAAGTAGCCGTCAACATCTACAGCTATATAGTGAACACCTACAGGTAGATTCTCTATAGCATAGATCCCAGGACCCAGAGACCTAAATTCCTTACTAAATGAAGGTACCCAATCAACTCTATACGTGGTCTCCGCATACACCTCTCCAGGATCAGCGTCCCTGGACTCGCTTCTCAAAATCTCTGTCTCGTTTCCTGTATATAGATCTAGTATTGAGAGTGAGAACCCGCTTGATTTAAGGCCTTTAACATTGATCGCTTTCACCTCTATTATAGAGCTCTTTGATGCAGATAGAAATACAGGGTACATTTTGTTTCCATCCCTAGAAACAGCATAGTACGGATTAACCCTCTTTCCATCTATAATTATCTCGAGATCATCATCACCAATATCGCCAGACAACTTCAGCATGTGCGTAGCTATAGAGATTCTAGCGTTGCTTATCGGGGTCCCAGATGCAGCATCATATACCCTTACCCTAACCTCACCCCCTATCATTGGGGTGAGCGGAACCTTAAGGTCTATTTTAAGTGACTGTGGAATTTGGGCAGTAAACCTAGAGTAGTTTTCAGCCTCAACCACAACTGTGTTGATCGACGACACAGATAGCGGGAGGGAAGCGAACCCCCTCGAGTCTGTAGTTGCGACTAGCCCACCGATCCTGACTACAGC
>JALXCO010000280.1 GCA_026990885.1 Desulfurococcales archaeon | reverse complement strand
CTATAAGTAGAAGGAGTGCAACACCAATCATACCACCATACAGTGTGGCGTGTGCAGGTGTCCAGAACGATTCAAACGGTGTGTTCTGGTGCCATACAAGGTCTGAGTAGAGCCCTAAGCCAGCTACCAGGAGCGAGGCGAATAGGAGGGCTATAATTGCTTTCCCCACGCCAACACCTACAGCCAGCTCTCCTCTACCAACTATCTTCTCCTCGGTCATTCCATGATATATGGGGGTTTAGAAATATTTAAATGAAGCAATTGGTTAATAATTTAAGCTTCAGGCGTGCTCGATAAGTGGTTACGGCATCTATTTAAACAATGTTAGCAAATCGATCATGTGTGGGGAGCATGCCTCTCTCATCTATCGAGGATCTTTCTCTAGCCTACGGGCATAACCACTTCCTTATTGATCGTCCGCTAAGGGACATGCTTAGATCTTATCTAGGCACCGATCATAGCGGCAATCTAGATCGGCTAGGCGAATACTGCGGAAGAGAGGTGTATGAGGCAAGCTACAGGATAGACTATTCATCCAGGCCGGAGCTCATTACCTGGAGCGTGAGGGGGGCTAGAGCCGATACCGTCTGGCTCGATCCCTATGAAAGGATGGTTTTGGAGAAGCTGGTTTCTGAATACAAGATCAACACCCACCCATTCCAGGGAGGTCCCTGGCATCTCCACTATACAGGAATATACCTGGTTGGGGACCCCGGGATATCGTGCATTCTAACCATAACGATCCAGACGGCCCACGCACTCTACAAGTATGGAGGCCCAGAGGTGAGGGACCTCTACATGAATCTAGCAGGCATGAGGAACCCGCCGATGTGGGGGGCTACATGGTTCACGGAGATTCAGGGGGGAAGCGATCTAGGATCGAACCAGACAACAGCCAAAAACATCAACGGCATGTGGAGGCTCAACGGGTACAAATACTTCGCTAGCGGTGCGGGGCTGGCTGATATAGCCTTGGCTACAGCAAGATACCCGGGAGGTCCCCCAGGGGTTAAGGGGCTTGCCCTATACGCTGTCCCGAGACTAAACTCTAGGGGGGATCTGAACTTCTATGTTAGGAGGCTAAAGAATAAGAGCGGAACAATAGCTGTCCCCACAGGTGAGGTTGAGTTCATAGACTCCGAAGCGTACCTCCTTGGCGATGTGAGGCATGGCATATACTATACTCTGGAGAACCTGATCGTGTCTAGACTAGCCAACTCTATAGGTGCTGTAGGGATAGCTAGAAAAGCCTATCTAGAGGCTTATCTCTACGCCAACTCTAGAAGGGCCTTCGGCAAACCCATTATAGAGCATAGGCTTGTTCAGAGGGACCTTCTGGAGATGGAGATAGAGATCGAGGCTATGCTGGCCCTAACCTTCAAGGCTATAGACCTCTTCAACAGCGTCTGGAGAGATAAACCACCCTACAGCGAGAGGTATCACTACGCTAGGCTCCTCACCCACATAGCCAAGAACATGACCGCCGAGGCGTCATCGTGGATAACCCAGAGATCCATGGAGATCTATGGCGGGATAGGATTCCTCAGGGAGTACCCGGTGGAGAGGTGGCATAGGGAGGCACTGATCACACCTATATGGGAGGGGACAAGCAATATCCAGGCTCTGGATATGGTTGAGGCTATAGTTAGGAAGAGGGCTTATGGAGATCTTCTAGAGGAGCTGAAGACGGTTAGGTCGGAGGCCTATAGCAGGGATCTGGCTTCAAGGGCATATGAGCTTGTTGAGGACAGCGTATCAACCATAGCTAGGGGAGACAGCGATCAGGTTGAGTTCCTCGCAAAGGATCTGTTGAGGAGCATGGGGCACGGTGTAGCTATACTAGCCCTGCAAAACACATCTTTGAGGCTCAACGACGAAACCTATGATGCCGTAGCAAATCTATATTACCAGATGAAGGTTCTGGGCGGATTAAGAAGGATTCCTGAACCCGGTGTTGTGGGCTATATACTGAGCCTTAGGCAGGGGCTATAGTCAGAGCCTCGAGGGGTTCCCAGCTATACCATTCTCTGCCTCCTGGTGTATATATCTATTATGGCGTTCCCAACCATTATTGTGGCTATGCTTAGAAGCATTATGAATAGTCCTGGAACAATGATCCAGGCCCAAAGACCCTTGGTGAACGCCCCGTATGTGTATGCGTAGTTAAGCATCTTACCCCAGCTCGGGGCTATTGGATCGCCCAAGCCGATGAAGCTTAACGCCGCCTCCGTATAGATCGCGTTGGATATGTTCAGAACCACGTAAGCCAAGCCCAGGCTCGACACCCCCGGGAGTATGTGCTTAAACATTATCCTCGCGTTGCTTGCTCCAAGGGATCTCGCGGCCTCTATATAGGAGTAGTTCTTTATGCTGAGAACCTGGGATCTAACCACGCGGGCAACAGTGATCCATCCAAAGAGAACTATAACCAGAATAATATTCCATATGCTGGGGCCGAGGTAGTATGCCAGGATAATCTGCAGAGGGATAATAGGTATTATGAGGAGTATATCTATCGTTCTGGATATAACCTCATCTATAACCCCACCATAGAATCCGGCAAGCAGCCCGGCAATGATCCCTATAAACGTGGATATTACGGCCGATGTGAGAGCAACGAAAAGAACGGTTCTTGTGCCATATATCAGGTGGGCGAAGAGATCATCTCCCCACTGGTCGGTGCCGAGAAAATGCTCCAGGGAGGGCTCCAGGAAGGGCTTCTCGCTAAACATTGTCTCGCGATACCCGTAGGGGGATATGTAGTCAGCGAACACAGCTATGGTGGCGAAGAAAAGTATTATCGTGAACCCCACCAAAACATCGTTTCTCCTCAAAAGCTCCTTTAGGGTGTCCGACATAGCTAGTACTTCACCCTGGGATCTAGAAACGAGTAGGTTATATCCGCAATGAAGTTGGCTAGTATGACCGCCACGGTAATAATGTAGAATGTACCCTGAATAACCGGGTAGTCCCTAGCGTTAAGGGCGTCGTATATAAGGGTTCCCAGGCCAGGGTAAGAGAACACTATCTCCACAAATAAGGCTCCACCGAATATGGTTGCTATACTCAGCGCTATCAGAGTAACCATGGGCAGGATGGCGTTTCTAGCCGCGTAGCCGTACTTCAGCGTGTTTCTCGGCAGCCCCTTAGCCTCGCCAAGCCTCATGTAGTCCTCCTCTAGAACCTCGATCATGGCGTTCCTCATGGTTAGAGCATATATGGCGAAGTTGCTGATCACCAGTGTCATGATCGGTAGAGCAGAGTGCCACAGCCTATCGACGATCATATCGAACACGCTCGAATAAAGCCTAGCAGACTCGGCACTGGTTGTTGGGAATATGTTCAGGTAGTACGCGAGCACGAGTATAAGGATCATAGCTATCCAGAACACAGGCGCGGACCACGCAGATATAGCCGTCCACTGAAGCAGGTTATCGAGCATAGACCCCCTGCGCCACGCAGCCTCAACACCCAGAATGAAGCCCAGCACAATCGCTATAGCCACGGAGGTCCCTACAAGAAACACCGTCCATGGGAGCCTCTCGACAATCAGCTGGGCAACTGTTGTAGGGTACTTATCGAAGGAATACCCGAAGTTCAGCAGGAGTGTATTTACCAGATACTCCCTATACTGGGTGAATATATCCTTATCCAGCCCAAAAAGCCTTATTAGGTTCTCCCTAGCCTCTGGAGGCAACCTCAGATCCGCTGCTATAACCGTTGTAGGGTCCCCAACCATCAGCCTGGGAATTATGAAGTTGAGGGTGATAGCTATAAAATAGGTTACTAGAAGAATAATGCCCCGAGAAACCAAAAATCTTGTGTTAACCAACTTACCCCTCCCCTAACCCACCCAAACGCAGTTATCTCCTCCGAGCAACCATAGCTATAGCCACAGCAACAATGATAACGGCAACCACAGCGACAACTATGGGTAGCGGGGACATGGCCTCCTCCTTCTCGATAACTGTAGTCACCTGCTGCCTAACCACTGTTTCCTTCTGGACAAGTGTTGCTGTCTCAACAAGCGTGACAGTCTCAACCTCCCTGACCCTCTCGGTCTCTTTAATTATAACTGTCTGCGGCTGCTTAACTATCGGCTTCAGATTTATTATAACCAGCGGTGAATACACCCCCTCCTCATCAATCCACCCTGTGTATCTATCGGTTCTCCTAGCAGCTAGACCGAATGTGTGGTAGAGAACGATCACTGGTAGGTCGTCGGCCAGTATCTCCTGGATCCTCCATATGATCTCCCTACGCTTCTCGACATCACCCTCTTTCTGCTGCTGCAGCAGGAGCTCATTGAGCTCGGTGTTGTTGTATCCCTCGGCATAGGCTGTCCACCCATAGACCGGGGGGTCCCCGAAGAACTCCACATATAGAACGTTGTCCGGGTCGGGCAGGTAGCCTATACCCATAAAGTATAGATCGTACTCGAATGGAGGTCCATAGTATACTCTCTGGATAACCGTCTGGGTAGCCATGGGTATGACATTTATCTTTATACCTATCTCCCCAAGCTTCCTCTGAACATAGAACGCCGCACTGATATAGTCGCTGTACTCGGCCAGGGTCCAGAGATCGAACTCGAGCTTTGTGCCGTTGGGAGTCTCCCTAACGCCGTCTCCATCACGATCTATAAAGCCCAGACTCTCCAGAATCTCCTCAGCCCTCTTCTTCCTCTCCTCAGGAGTCATGCCCTTACCTATCCAGAGAGGCGCGTCTGGATGGGCCCACTCTTTCCACGACGCCTGTATATACCCGTCCGAACCGAACTCCGCGAACCCGAACTGTATCTGCTGAACCATCTCCTCCTTATCGAGCATTAGCGTTACCACATGCCTAAACTCCTTTATGTTCAGCGGGTAATTCCTCAGGTTGAACCCAAGCACCGTTGCCGTGGGTATTATCGGGTACTTCAGCACCAGGACGTTGGGGTCCCCTACAAGGCTGCTCACATCAACGGGATCTATCACTGTAGCGTCTATCTCACCCTTCTTCAGGCTCAGTATCCTGGTCTGGGGGTCCTTTATGATCTGTATAACCACATTCTCTATAGCGGGCCTGCCCATGAAGAAGTCCTCGTTAACCCTGAGCACATACTTAACCCCGGGCGTTCTAGACACAAACTTGTATGGGCCAACACCAATCGGGTTGTCGTTGGGGTAGGTTATGGGGTCCTCAATCTTCTCCCACTTATGCTTCGGGAGAATATACATTGTAGCCGCATACATCAGGAAGGGTATATAGCTCTGGGTAAGGGTAACCCTAACCGTGTAGTCATCGAGCTTCTCAACCTTATCTATGTACTGCCCAACCAGAGTATAGATCGGGTTGGCTGTTTTATCACCATACTTCTTGGCCAGCTCAAACGTGAAGGCGACATCATCGGCGGTAAAAGGCTTACCGTCATGCCACATTATGCCTTTCTTAATCTTGAACTCATAAACCCTGGCGTCTGGGCTAACGCTCCAGCTCTCAGCTGTCCACGGGATCAGGGTACCGTTATTGAACACATACCCCAGGGTGGATGAGTACACCAGGTTAAACACTATGAATGCAGCTGTAGCAGTGGCCATCAGCGGGTTGAACGAATCAACCTCGTTGCCGTATGCGAGGACAAGCGTTTCCTCGGCCTGCGCATACACCGCTGGGGACGTGCTTATGAAGTAGATGGCTATCTCGAACAGGATGAGGAATGCTATCGCGTATGTCGCTACACCAATCCACTTAACCCTGCCCACTCCAGACACCTTGATAAAAAGAAATACATAACCCATATATAAGCTTTATACAAATATATTCAATAAAACCGCCACAAAACAAAATTAAAATAACATTTAGCCAATCAACATAAAATAGAATTTACTGCATACCTCCCCCAACACAGATCAATAACTACCCACGCCTACCAACCAAGATATAGGCAGAGACAGCAGACAACGCAACCAAAGCCAGCAGGAGTAGCGAATACAACCCCAATCCAGACACAGCCAACACACAGTCCGACTGAACAGGCATAAGAATCCTCAATCTACCTGCATGATCCGTAGTCCCCTGGCTAAAGACCTTTCCGGAGCACACCACAGATACACTATGCCACGGAGCTGGCATCCCGAACAGGTCTCTAGCGACACTCTCCACCTCGGCCACATTAACGGTGATCTCGGCGAGGCCTCCAGACAGGTTCACGTCTAGAACATCTATATCTATCCCCCGGATAACCGCTACAGCTATATCTCTGGGGTCTAGACTGCTCCATCGACCCGGCTTCAGGGTCTGGTTATCTATAGATATAAATCGATCTATATAGCTGGAGGGGACCTCGGAGCCATTGAGGGTTAGAACCCTGAAGCTGTAGAGCCTCTCCAGGACATAGCTTAGGTTCACTATCTCCACAGCCCCGAACACCTCTGCGGATCTGTCCTTCAACACGTATCTCTCACGATCGCTTAGATAGATCATATCGCCCAGAGGTCCCCTCCCAACAGATAGATAGTATCTCCTTCCCCCATCATCGAAGGAGGCAACATATATCCTAGGAGCTGAAGAGCTGGGGACCTCCGCTCCAGAGATGCTCCATAGGGCCTTCTGGCTCGGCTCGCCTACAGAGTATCTAACATACCCTAATCCAGCCTCGGCTACAGCTACATTAGATGCCCTCTCGAAGGTTAATAGCCCTATGCTCCAGGCCGATCTGGGTATGGTCCACATCCCATCCCTATATATGTAGAGGCCTAAAACAACATCGAGGGATTCAGGCTCCACGAGAGGCTTCTTTGCGTGGGGACCCCCGATCACGTACTCAAGGATGTATGGTAGTGCTATAGATGAGCCGGAGCCGTTAACCGCTATATATAGATCATTAATCCTGCGGAAACGAACCTCATCTATATAGGTGAAGTCCTCGACACCCCTGATCCCGAAGCCGAACTTAATTGTATCCCCCTGAATCTCTATGGTCTGGACTATGGCTAGTGGATAGATCGATTTATCAACCCTATAGTACTTCTCGAACCCCCTGATGTAGAGCGTTATATAGCTGTCTGGACAGATCGGGCTCAATCTAACGGTAATGAACCTTCCCGACCCGTTGAGGACCTCCCGATCTATAGTGGAACAGAAATCAGTCAGGTTATATATGTTTACCGAGAAAGACACGGCCAGCATGTCTGTGTAGCCATCGCTAGAGATGTTGGCTACACTAGCTATGGACTGGACAAACAGCGATGAAGACTCTCCAGAGCCGCCTATAGACACTATAGCCGTGTTTAGCTGGAGTGCCAAACCGACATATGTATCTCTAGAGTAGTAGTTGTTCAGCAGAGCAACACCAGCAACCTTCGAGGCCCTATAGCTGTACACCCTGTAGCTGGATGACTCGGCATCGAGGTAGACGCCGTAATCAACTATGCCGATCGGGTATGCGTTATCTCGGTAGGCCCTAGAGTATAGTTGGGGATTATTATAGCCGTAAACCCTCACCACACCACTGAAAACAGACCCCTCAGTAAGGCCACATACCCTAACCATGTACTCTCCGGGAGCGGCCTCAAACGGTATGTAGCTTAAGCCAGACTCATCAAGGATGAAGCGATCGAGAAGAACAGAGTAGCCATCACCTCCGAGAAGCTCGATAGATACAGCCGAGCCCTCGAAAAGCCTTATAGCCAGCAAAACCACGCTGAAACCGCTTGGTGTGGAGGGCACTCTAATACCAGATCTCTCGACACACTCGCCAAGCCCCAGTGAAACCTCCCAGCCGAGATGGTAGTAATCATATAAGCCTGGCAACGTAAGATCCTCTATGTAGCCGCCACTATACAGGCTGTGCAGGTCGCGATCGCCGTTAGCGAAAGCAACCCCAAAAGCCGGTGTGGAGACTACTATAGAGATAAAGATCATTGCTACCATGTATAGGGCTAGATAGCCTGAACCCATCTAAACACCAGAGCCCCACTAAAAACTTTTGGGTGTATAGGCATTTATTTAGTTTTCCCTCCTCGAAACCTAATCAGATATATTAGAGACGCTACAGCTATAGATAACGCTACTATAGCTATCTGCGTAAACAACCCATAATCTGGTTTACGGATCGTGCATTCCTGATCTAGAGGGGTCATAATCTCTGTCCAGCCATATAGATCTGTCACGGAGCTATCGAATACTTTACCCCTGCACTCTACAGATACACTCCCCCATGGTATGGGTAGCCCAAACAGATCTTTTACCTGGACCCTAAGAACAGCTAGGGGGACCTCTATATTGATTAGGCCCTCGCCCACATCGATTCTTCTAGGCTTTACCTCTATACCGTTGATGTATATAGACGCAATATCACTGGGATCTATATGGAGCCAGCCCGGAGATACATGTTCCCCACGCCTATCTATATAGCCCCCGATATATTCCTGCGGGACCTCCGTGCCGTTGATCGTTAAAACCCTAAAGCTGTAGAACCTCTCATACCTATACTCCAGCCTAACGATCTCGAGCGGGCCAAACTCTTCCGTAGATTTATTGGTAAGCACATATCTCTCGTATCTATCAACCTCTATGATGCTGCTTAAAGATCCAGTCTCTGTAGAAAGATAGTATCTGGGCTCCGAAGCACCAAGCATCAATATATAGATCGCTGGATAGATAGCTTGATCGGGATCCTGAAGCCTCCACAGCATGACCTGATCATAAGAACCAACGGTATATTCAGCATAGCCGAAGCCATAGTTATAGAGACCCACATTAGAGACCATCTCATACGTTAAACGTCCTAAACTCCATGCAGATATAGGGAGAGTCCATGTATCGCCTCTATAAGTGTATAGCGCCATAGTGACATTGAGCTCTTCAGGTTCAACTATGTGTTTAAGGCCGTGGGGTCCCGCCATAACGTACTCTAGTATATGTGGCTGTATAGACGATAACTCGCCATTAACGCTTATAGATAGATTCCTAAGCTTTCTAAAGACAACCGTATCTACATACTGAAAGTCTAGTAACCCGTATATACCCAAGCCGAAATTTATTTTATTATCCTGAACCTCTATCAGCTGCACAATTATAAGTGGATAACTCGATTTGTCTACATTGAATTCTCTATATCCCTGATAGATATAGCCGTAGCCCGCGGGACACCATGGGTTAGCTCTAACGCCCCCGACAAGATCCCCATTACCATATAAGCCGTCTTGCTCAAGCGAATAGGTGCATAGGGATGAAACATTAAATATCGCTGATGTATAGGAAACTAGTAGCTTATCATGGCTTTTTGTGCTAGATATATTAGCTATAGCTACAACCAGCTGAACCATAAGTGTATTTCTATAGTCGTCGCCCGGAACAACGATACTGTTTAGCTGAAAGGATATAGGATCATAGTTGAATTTAGAATAGAAGTTATAGAGTATAGCTATCCCAAGTGCTTTATCTGCTCGATAACTATAGCTAACGAAAGACCCTTTATCACTATCATAGTAAACACCGTAATCAGATACTCCTGTAGGGTAGGCTTCGTGGTACCTATATGTTTTAAGGGTGAAGTATGGATCGTTGTAAGAGTAAATCTGAATAATGCCGCTAACGATAGACTCATTATCTAGACTGCAAACCTCTATATAGTATGAAGATGGATATACCCTAAAAACAGTGTTGAAGAAGCCAGATCTATTAACGATCGCACCATCAATGAGAACACCATCAGATCTATAGATCTTCACATATACAGGATAAGGTGTATACAGGTTCCCCATAAAAACTACAGTACCAAAAGACCCAGGAGAAATAACTGAAACCCTAAACACTTCAGACCTAACACAACCATCTCGAGGTATCTTAACCTTCGAACCAAAAATAACGGCATCAAAAACACCTCCAAAAACATTATCGCTAAAGCTCTCAGCATACGCAACCAAAATATAGGATTTACCGATCAGCTGAACATACAAAATAAAAAGCAAAGCAATAAAAACACCCTTAAAAACCATTAAAAACACCGTAAAATATTTAACCAACCCAACAATTCGACCATCTCAATTATCTTTATATTGTTGGGTTGGTTAAATATTTCCAAAACAGAAAAAGCAAAAGTTAGAAACAGCAAATATAGTATTGCTTACCATTATACTAGCTATATATGCCCTAATGTCTTTTACGGCGGTAAATATAGTTTACGGCTCATATAATGTATCTCCATCAGCCTGTAAAGTGGCGGATAACGGAGATATAG
>JALXCO010000279.1 GCA_026990885.1 Desulfurococcales archaeon | reverse complement strand
GACAACAAGCCCAGACTCATAGGTGAATATGGCGTCACCCACAACAGCCTTGTTGCTCGGCATCCTGATCTTGGTCAGCTCCTCAATAAGCTGGGACACGTAGAAGAGCATCTCCGTTTTGATCCCTGTGGAGACCCCAAGAAGAGCCTCAAGAACCATAACAACCTCCTCCGTGGGGGCGTTGCCCGAGCGCTCCCCAATACCGTTCATAGCTGTATGCACATAGGAGGCCCCACCCATAACGGCGCTGAGCATTATCGCTGTAGCCATACCGAAGTCGTTGTGGCCATGCATCTCCACAGGGGTGTGGGGGCACCACTCCCTAACCTTCCCGATCACATACATAACCGCCTGAGGGAGGCTCATCCCGAACGTGTCTGAGGTAACCACGCCATCCGCTTTAGCGTCTATGCATAGAGACCTATACAGCCTCTCGAAGAAATCCATATACTCATAGAAAGCCCTGTAGGTGTCCCAGGGCATCACTGAAACCTTAACCCCCCTGCTCTTGGCGTATTCGGTGTGTTCAACAAGCTGGTTGATGAATGTCTCCTCATCCATACCCCAGATGGCGGCGAAGGCGTATGGGTTCCCAGGGATCTCGAGCATAATGTGGGTCGAGCCTATATCCACGGCGGTATCTATATCGCTCTTCATAACCCTGCTAAGCGCAGAGATATCGGCGCGGAGATTCTCCCTGGAAAGCTCCTTAACAGCCTCCCTATCCTCCATAGATATTATGGGGTAGAACTCTATCCTCGCAACACCCATCTCATCCAGGAGCTTGGCCACATACACCATCTCATCGGACTTGAGCGAAACCCTAGGGTGCTGGTTGCTCTCCCTGAGAAACACCTCGTGGATATACACCCTCTCCGGGGGAGATATGCCCTTCCTAACCTCCTCAACAAAGTTTAGGTATGGAACCCACCACTTGCCCGGCTTGAAGTTGGGCTGATCCAGGTGCAGCCTGCCTAGTATCCTCTTAAGAAGTTCAGACCCCATGCAGAGCACCATATAATAATTAAATCTAATAATTAAATAAATTTCATTAATCAGCATAAAACAATATATAACAATTTAATCAAACTATTAACGGTGGATTGCAGATGGCTCCTGAATCAAGATCAAAGGTTCTGGGAGCGGTAGTAGCAGCAGTGGTGGTTGTGGCGGCTGTAGCAGCGGCATCTTTCGCAGGGCTCCTACCGATCCAGGGAGTGTTCACGCCAGCCGGGGTAGAGAAAGAGGAGATCCTCATAGGGTTCTCGATAGCTATGTCCGGGCCGGGAGCACCTGCAGGGACCGAGCAGCTCAGAGCCTACCAGGTTTGGGCGGAGTGGGTGAACTCAAAGGGAGGGATATACGTTAAGGAGCTGGGCAAGAGGCTGCCGGTGAAGCTGGTGTACTACGACGACGAGAGCCAGCCCTCCAAGGCGGTGAGCATATACGAGAAGCTCATAACCGAGGACAAGGTGGACCTCCTGCTGGCTCCATGGGGGACCTTCATCCACCTAGCCATAATACCTGTGCTTGAGAAATACGGCTACCCAGTGGTTGGGAACACTGCCGGGGTCCCCGACGAGACGCTGAAGGATCTCAAGACAAACCTCCTATTCCTAACATGGCCATCACCAAAGCTCACAGCTAAAGCCTTCCTGGAGTTCGTGAGGAGCCTACCTGATATAGAGAGGGTTGCGATACTCTATGCACAGACGGACTTCACGGTAGCAAACGCCAGAGAGATGAAGGAGCTTTTCGAGAAGGCCGGATACCAGATCGTCGCGTACGAGGGGTACCCACTAACCATAACGGACGCCTCAGGAATACTGCTTAAGCTGAAGGACCTCAAGCCAGACGCGATAATAGTCCACTCCTACCCAAGCGACGCCCTGCTCATAACAGCACAGAGCAAGGAGCTAGATGTAAACACAAAGCTGTTCATCCTGGGGGTTGGGGGCCAGCTTAAGGCCTTCGCAGCAAGGTTCGATGACCAGACCAAGCAGGGGGTGGTAACTATAAACAGTTGGCACCCAGCAATCCATAGAGACGCTGAAGAGCTCTACAAGCTATACATCGAGAAGTACGGCGACAACCCGCCAAGCCACACGCTCGGGCTCGCCTGGCTAAGCGCTATAGTTCTTCAGCAAGCCGTTGAGAAGGCAGGCACCCTGGATCCAGGAAAGATAGCAGAGGTGCTCTCGACAGAGACCTTCGAAACGCCGTTTGGAACTGTCAGGTTCATCGGTCAGCAGAGCGCCAGACCCCTAATAGTGTTTGAGCAGTGGCAGAACGGGAGGCTTGAGGCTGTGTTTGTTGTTGAGGTCGATCTGGAGTCCGGGGAGGTTATAGTTAGGGACGATCTCAGGAGCGCTGATCTAATCTACCCTAAGCCTAGGTGGAGCTAGAGGGCTGAGATGATCTCCTATAGATGATCGAGTATATATAGTCATATAAACCTTTTTTAACGAATATAGCCAAAGCAACAAGTATCGCACCGAGAACTATCAGGTGCCCCCTAACCAGTATGTAGGATATCTGCTCAGAAACAAATATCATGACCAGCGAACCCATAAGGGGTCCCGCAGCAGAGGATGCGCCACCAACCAGAGCCGATATAGGGGCTATGAATGCCAGGTAGGGGCTGAAGACCTGCTGGGGCTCAATATAGACTAGATAGCCAGCCATAATGAACCCAACAACAGCCTGGATCGCTGAGGCAGCCATGAAAACAAGGGTCTTAACCCTGAAGGTGTCTACCCCCACAGCTTCGGCGAGGGTTTCATCCCTCCTGATCATCTGGATCGCAATACCCATCCTCGAACCAGTAATACCGCTCCAAAGAGCAATAGATGCTAGAGCAACAGCGGTTAGGGAGAGCACAGCCTGCTGGGTGTCGAGCCTCAGGGGGTAGATTCTGCCCGTGATCCCGAAAAGCATAATCTCTATATTGCTGAATAGATTCCTGAAGAGCTCGCCGAGAGCGAATGTGAGTATAATGAAGTAGGGACCCCTAAGATTGATTGTTGAGTAAGACACCAGGAAGCTCACAGCTATAGAGGCCACAACCACAGCAACAATCGCCGAGGCTACAGCAAGGGGCAGAGGTA
>JALXCO010000278.1 GCA_026990885.1 Desulfurococcales archaeon | reverse complement strand
GCAACCGAGCCTTGGGGTATAAAGGTTACCGCGGTAACGATCAAGGATATAGTATTGCCTGAAGATCTAATAAAGGCGATGTCTCTCCAAGCGCAGGCTGAAAGGATAAAGAGAGCTAGAATAATAGAAGCTGAAGGCGAAAAAAGAGCATCTCTAATTCTTAGAGAGGCGGCACAGATCTATGAGTCCCACCCCATAGCCATAAGATTAAGGGAGCTTCAGACATTAGTTGATATAGCTAAAGAACGTGGAGTAATAATAATAACCGACACGTGGAAGGGAGGAGATCTAAAAGCAATGACACAGGCCATGGCGCTCGGGATGACTCAAGAAAGTATAAAGGAAATGAAACATGAGAAATAGCTTCCTATTTAATAAGCTTAATTATGTAGGATCGATACCTGCGATATATATCTTATTCGTATTTATAGCTATCGCGGTTAGTGTAGGCTCTGAACCATATAATTTACATTTAAACGAGTATATGCTCCAGCAGAAAGAAAATAATGCCATGGTAATAAATAAAGCTATAGTTATTGTTGTGAGAGGAACCATAGATCAAGGAACAAAATCACATATCTTCATGGCCATCGATAGAGCAGAATCCGAAAATGCAGCATTGATTATAGATATAAATTCACCAGGGGGATTTCTAAGCGATACATTTGATATAGCCGATAGGATATTTAGCGCAAAAATCCCTATAATAGGATATGCAAGTGGTGATAGCTTCAGTGGAGCAACCCTGATCTTGATACCTACACATATACTTGTGGTGAACCCTGTAGCGCTAATCGGTGATGCACAGCCAGTAACTATAGGCCCAACCGGATCTCTAGAACCCATCACGGAACCAAAAATAATAAATCCACTAGTAAAGAAATTTGAAGACATGGCAAAAGCAAGAAACAGAAACGCAACATTGGTAAAGGCATTTATACTTAATGCAACTGTAGTAAACGGTGAAGAAGCCGTTGCTAATGGTGTAGCTGACTATAATGCCAGGAGTTTAGATGAGCTATTAAGTTTGCTTAGGAACATTGAAGTTGAAACAGTAGAAGGGGTATATAGACTGGAGATAACTCAATACGAGTATGCAGAAGACTGTATAAGCTGCAGGATCCTAAGCCTACTTTCAGATCCTACAGTAAGTGGAGTATTACTTACGATCGGTATATTCTCTATAATTTTCGCTATATCATCAACTAATCTAATAGCTATACCCCCAGCACTAATATTCTTAGTGCTGGGATTGATTGGAACAGGGCTACAAGCTAACCTTCTAATAGTATTTATGCTTATAGCCGGAATAGGGTTCCTGATAGGCGGAATACTCTTAGGCGGAGCAGATGGAGGCGTGCTATTAGCGTCAGGAATCATCCTCATAGCTGTAGGTTCATCTCTTTTACCGATAACAGGTAGAGAAATAGCTATATCGGGCGCTGAAAACGCGATAACAACAGTATTCAACCTGTCTCTTGGAATAGGCATAGGTGCCGGAATAGTTGGCGGCATAATTGTGTGGCAAGTTGTGAAATCCAGAAATATAAAGACAACACTATTCGAAATAAAAGGCAAAGTGGGTATAGCTAAGACAGATATTAAACCAGGCCAGGAGGGATTCGTGCTTGTTGAAGGCGAACTATGGTCAGCAACATCATCGGAAGAGATAAAACAGGGTGAGCAAGTAATTGTTGTTGATAAAAAGGATCATATACTCATTGTTAAGAGGCGCCAGGCAAGCGAATAGCCTTATATTAAAAACATTACCTACTTAAACCTAAGTATATTAGCTCCCTTAAAGACATCCATAATTTTATTTCTAAAATACTCGAAGTGGTGCTCGAAATCGAAAGTCTCTAATCCCCTCACAATACCCATTGAGCTAAACATCTTGAACGCTGCTTCAAGACCTATTCTAGATAGTAGATTCGATAACCTCTCTTGCGATTTCAACTGGCTAACCATTCTCTCAATATATCTCCTATATCTACTCCATAGACTTTCATAATCGTACATGTATCTATGTATGAGTTTAGATAAAATTTCAATTTGATATGCTATAGTGTATAGCCCCCCTCCGCTAAATGGTTTCACCATACCTACAGCATCGCCTATGGATATAGCTCTGTATAGAAAATGTCTAGTGCTGGGTGCGTTCCTTATGATCAGGCCCCCATAGCTCTTCCTAATTGTTCTAGACGATATAAATCTGTTTCGATACAGGTCAGCTACTAAAGCATTTATAACACTACTATAACTGTTTCCTCTATATAGTTTGGAGCTATGATCTATTGGCAGGCCAACACCGATCAGAACTTTTTTCCTAGATACAGGTATGATCCACCCAAAAAAATCCTTGAAGTATTTATCATTAAGCAGAATCACTATTGTATCATCATGTATATAGTCAATCATATTTGATCCAGCATCAGCATAGCCCTGAAAACCCAAAAACAGTTTACGATGTCTCCTTGCCAAACCCAGTCTTACTGATAGACCCTGAGAAGCTCCTTCAGCAACAATCACGAAATCAGATTGATGATCCTCTATGTTTCCATTTCTATTAATTAGCAAACTATATCTACCCCTATTAGAATTGATCCCTATAACTCTCTGCCGCAGATTTATTATAGATCCGTTGTTTAAGGCCTGATCTTTCATGAGCACCTCAAGCTTTATTCTATCAAGTCTCACTATTTTGGGATAAGGTTTCAAATAAAAAAGCTCTTTATATGAAGAATCAAGTATAGCTAAACCCTTAAACTCATTAGTTATAACCTCCCTCGCTATATCACCCAGATAATTAACGGTCACATAACTTACTAAACCAGTGCAGTGTGGCGGGATACCAACATATTTATTTTCTTCGAATACTTTTACATCCTTTATTTTAATTGCAGAAAGCAACCCAGCGTATCCCGCTCCAACAATGCTTATATCCATAATCTCTACACTAAGTCATTAAATACTATGATAAACAATAAACTTACTTAAAACCTTAAATTATAAAACTTCTAATGATTCAGAAAGCATACTTAGTATTTAATGTGATTAGTGAGGGACCCATCCCGAGTAGTGATCGCCACAATAATCTGTCATCGGGGGAAGGGTCTCGGGA
>JALXCO010000277.1 GCA_026990885.1 Desulfurococcales archaeon | reverse complement strand
CGCCGGGAGCTTGACCCACGGGCCTATCAGTATTGCCTCACCCACATTGAGGCCCGGGAGCTGCTCTAGGAGCTCCTGGGTTATCGATTCCGAGGCCCTAGCTATGTGGGCCTGGTCCTCTGGCTGAACTATCCTCATTATCGCCATAGACCCTATCTGGCTGAGGACATCCGGATCGAGACCCCGGGGCCTCTGGCTGACCACAACCAGCCCGACACCGAATTTCCTCCCCTCTCTAGCTATGTGCTCTGCCCTAGATCTCGTTAGGTTCTCCCTCTCTGTTGAGAGATAGATGTGCGCCTCCTCGAGAACCACAACTATTGGGTGTGGGATCTTTATCCCTTGGATCCCTGACGAGCCAGCCCCATAGCCTCTCTTTGCCCAGGTCGCGTATTTCCTCTCATCCAGTATCCTCGCCAGCCAGTGGGACACTACCGCATCTACCTGGATGTGGCTTAGTCCTGTTAGGTCTACAACGTTTATCCCACCTATCTTCAGGAGATCAACTACATCCTCGAGACCATCATCAACAATCCTGCCAAGCAGATGCCTGTTGGCCTCAATAGCCTCCATCACGGCCAAAGCCGCTGTCTGGTACTCTCTTCTGCCAGCTATCTGGGACTCCCTCCTCACGCATGAATGAAGCAGAGAGAGGTATCCGCCATTAACAGCTCCGCCGCTATCTATCTGCGCGTCTATACTCTCCTTGCATTTCTTCACTATATTCTCCTGGTTCTTGGCCCCCGACCTCACCCCGAGGATCCTGGCTAGCTCCCTCCAGCTGAGGTTCCTCGGGTTTAGCTTGGCCACTATCTTCCTGGGCTTCAGCCTCTCCTCCCTGAAGCTCAGGCTTGAGTATTCTCCGTGGTAGTCGAACACAACGATCGTTCCGCCAAGCCCAGCTATCTCCCTAGCCAGGAGAGCCACCAGGTTGCTCTTACCCATCCCGGTCATGGCTAGTATAGCTAGGTGCCTCTGCACAACCTTGTTTATGTCTACCCTAACCTCGATCTCTGGGTTCCTCAGCAGGGTCCCGATCCTTATCCAGCCGCGCTCCCTGGGTGAGAAGAGCCTGGATAGTGTTTCTCTGGATGCCCTCCTCACCTTTGTTCCTGGCGGCGGGGCTATCGGCGGGATCCTAAGCCCCTCAACCTCCCCCAGTATCTTGAAGTAGCCCTTGTAGTATATGGATCTCTCACTCCCCCTTATTATGGGTATAAGCTTATCTATGTCCTGGGCCGACACGTCCCCGTCTATAATCCTCGATCCCGATATCGAGGACTTGACCAGGGCTATAACCTTGACCCCGTTGTACTCGAGCTCGACGTACTCCCCAAGCATAGGTGGCCTCAGGGCCACGAACTCTCCTCCGTAGGGCTTGCTCTCACCCACAACATAGCCGATGAGCTCCCTGTCTTCCCCTGGCCTCTCCTTCTCCAGGCTACATCACCTTTGGCGGATAGATCTGCTGGGAGGTCCCCTCCAGCCCGAGCATGAGCTTGAGCTTCTCTATATCCTCCCTGCCCACCCTCACTAGGCGGTCTATCTCCCTCAGGACTATCGGGTAGCCGGATAGCGATCCAGATGACAGCGTGTCTATCAGCTCCCTGAAGTAATTGTTGGGGTCCTCCAGCTCCCCTATGAGGGGGACCTCCACCCTGTAGACCGGGGTGTTGGGCTCTATCCTTATGTATGTGAAGTATATGTTGAGGTCCTCCGCCTCGTGCCTCTTTCTCACATGGATTATGTGGGGGACCACCCCGCCTCCCTCGGGGTTGTTATCCATGTACTTTTCCGGCTTGGAGTATCCTGGCTCTCTGGTGTATTTGTTGAGGTAGAATATGTCTGGCTTGATGAACGCCTCCCCTATGTCTATGTGCCTTTTAAATAGTTCCCTTGAGGAGCTTGATTTCGATATGAACACAATCTTCCCTCCCATGCTTTTCGCTAGCCTCACTATTTCCTCTATCGTCTTCTCTGGATCTACACCTAGCCCCTCGCCTCTAGATGCGCTGTACTTCACCAGGAATGCTAGCTTGCTCACTATAGATCCGTCTACAAGTATATAGCTCTCCCGGGGGGTTCTCGCGGCCTGCTTTATGGCCTCCACCTCCATCTCTATCGATAAAGCTGTTAGGTCTTTCTCCGGCTCGTGCTGGGGGAAGTATATGTCCGCCTCCGCGCTGGAGTATACCATGCCCCTGCAGCTGCTGAGGGCTCCAGCGTTGGCTATATATACTATGAACCCGCTTATCTCGTCGTAGTTGTAGCCTGAATCCACCCCGGCTAGGCACCTGTCTTTTTCCTGTGGTGAGTAGGGGTTCCATAGGCTCTGGATGATCTCGAGTACCTCCAGTGGGGGTGTCTCCGCGATCTTGCTTCTCAGCTTATCTATGCTGGCCAGTATCCTGTCTAGTGCCCCATCAATCATTACTATTCTATATATTGTTTTACCTATTGGAACTTATAAATGAGATCGATTCGCCAAGGCTCCTACCGCTAACCCTCTCTCTCCCCGGGGTGATGCATCGTGCTTCCTGTGTGATGTGCCCTAAATTCTCTACTAGTTTATTTTATATGGTTTATAGATTACAGTGTTATTGGCATGGATGTCTCTGTGGTTAATCTCTATCTCAGGATCGATATAATGGATCGTGTGGTCCCCCCGCCCCAGACGTCTAAGCTCGTTAAGTTCGCTATCGATAGGGGGTTTATCCTCTCTGGCTTGAGGGACCTCAGTCTCTCTAGGGGGAAGTATAAGCCCTTCTTCATCTCCAACCTCGAGACTTTTAACGGTTCTAAGCTCTATGCTCGGGATGGGAGGCCTGTTAGGGTTAGGGCCGGGACCTCCTTGAGGGGTAGGGTTTCCTACGCCACAGGCGATGTTTCCGGTGCGCTGATCCAGGTTCAGGAGGCTCCTTTTGCCGAGGTTAACTCTCCCTATGGGAGGTATGCTGTTGAGGTTGTCTCTATCGAGGTTCATAGTTTGAGGAATCTCTATCTGGATCTCTCTTCCGGGTTCAGGATCGATTTCAGGACCCCGGTGCTTCTCTCCCCTAAGCTTGGGCTTCCCCCCAGCTTGGGTGTTAAGTACTCTAGGGCTAGGGTTGGCTACACATTCCATCTCCCTGGGTTTATCTATGCCTACTCCCTTAAGCTCTGGAACTCCTGTGTTCCTAAGGAGATGAGGCTTCCCAG
>JALXCO010000276.1 GCA_026990885.1 Desulfurococcales archaeon | reverse complement strand
GCTATACAGGAAATATTGTTGGCTATATAATAATTATATCTATAATCATTTAGCCTTTATTGTAGAGATATACCTAGTGGAGGTTTTTAAGAGCTATGTCTAATAGTGTAGCTTTCAGGATTTCCCGGTCAATTGCTGAGAGGCTAGAGAGCTTGGGATCAGCTTAGAGGAGTATGTGATGGAGCTCATTCTAAGGGACCTCGACCCGCCGGGAGAGTGTGAGGGATTATATAGAGACCTCCAAGGATCTGCTGGAGCAAGCACGTGAAGAGCTTAAGAAAAGCAACATGAGACAGGCTGCCGAGAAGGCTTGGGGTGCTGTAGCGCTAGCCGTGAAAGCCTGTGCTGAATGGCGTGAACCTCGAAGGCTTGCAAGCCATAGAAAGCTTTAGGAGTATAAGAGGAGGATGGAGAGGGGGTTTGGAGACTGGGTAGCGATGTCTGGGCTTATATATCAGTGATGCTGGATATCTGCTTCTATGAGGGTTCGCCTCTTTATATGGATGTATATGTGTGGTCATCGGCTCATCTATTTCTAGCCCGCTCTTCGGTCGGATTTCATCCCGTCATCGAGCGGTGCCCCACGACTCCGGGCGTGGGGCTTTGGCATGGGCTTGCGGGTGCTTTGTCCCCTCGGGGAGCCATCTCAGTCTTTTGGGTGGCTCTCCCCCTCATAGGAGCACCAATTATATCTTGAACCTGAATATGAGTGTATATAAACTTTGCTATGGCTAAGAGAATAGAGAGACTGGTATATGAGGTGGAGAGAGGGGTATCTGCTTAGAAGCAGTCACTCTATTCGGATCCTAAAGGGCGGGCTATAGAAAAATGGAGTTTGATAGGGGGGTTCTACTTGATTTTAACTAGTTTTTTGGCATGCCTATAATACCATTTGAACTCGGATCTATCTATTAGATGTATTTCGATCGGGTGGATTAGAGGTAGCCCAGCCTTCTCCTCTATCTGCGCTTTTAGCTCTCCTCTCTCCCTATTCGATTTAATGGGCTTGTCCACAACTATAAGTATATCTAGATCGCTACCGCCACTCCAGCCCCCCTCAGCAACGCTACCGAAAACATATACTTCACACCCACCTAAAATGCTGTTGGCCGCATGAGCTATCTCCCCAGCCCAGTATCTCCAATTCTCCAGTATCCTCCTCATCCTCAACTTAAACATGTAGATTTCCGACAAAATTTATCACCTCTTCAGCAAACCTCACGAGCTCATCTACCTCATCCCTCTCATATCTTCTGAAGAGATACCTCGACGCTAGATACGCTTCATCCAAACGTATTATAAGGGATCTATTTATCCTTACAAATTCATCTATCTCGCCGCAACCAATGCCCAGTTCCCGCAACATGCCCAGCAGCTGTCTAATTTCATGTGTCCTGGGCATCTCACCAGTTATCTCAAGTATCTTGGACTTGAGGAATAATTGAACGGCCTGCTCAGCCATAAATGCCGCAATATCATAGTCTCCAACCTCTAGATGATGCTTCGATGAGTTCAGCATTCTTAGAGCTCTATCCCTTATAAGCTCTACCTCTTCCCTCCTCATAATAGCCTCTACAAATGCTTAAAGCTTAAACACTATTAAATCCAGCTATACATGCTACACAGCGAGATTTAAAGCTTAAGGGTTTACCTATAATTTCTACATAAATATTCTTGATAGAGCTTTAGTCTCTAGATCGTCGGTAGATGTAACTTATAGCTCCATAATGGCGTATGAAGCCCTTCTATACTGTATAATACACCGCTGAGAACTGGTATTATTATAATAGCGCTATAAACTTTAAAGATAAAGATCACGCATGCGCAGCACCACCAAAGCTGATTTTTTCAGCTACTGCTTTAACCAGCTGCCTAACCTTTTTGAGTGCCTCCTCAACATGCTCTCTAAACGCCCAGCCCTCATAGAAGTTAACGTGCATTGTATTGGCGTGTGCCCACGCATCCTTCACCCATTCACCTAGCTCAGCCATCATTCTCCTAGTAAAGCCCCACAGCTCCCTATGGCTTGCTAGCCTCTTAGCCTCTTTCCAGTATGCATATGCCTTAACAGACAGCGCTGCTGCACCCCAAATTTTCTCGCTAGCCTGCCTCAGATCGCCCTTCTCGAGCTCCCTCTCAGCCTGGTTCAGCATATATTCAGCAACCTCAATATAGTCTAGGGCTCTATCCCTAGGATCCAGTATAGATTCCCCAAGCTTTTCAAGTATAACCTCCTCTAAACTAGCGCCAAGCTCTCTAGCCTCTTTCTCAAGCCTCTCCCTAATCCTACTGGGAACACGTAAATCAAAACTCAAGCTATCTATCCTCCACAGTATTTGATATCGACTATAGCACTCATAAATCTTCCCATAAGCTGAACCCAACCCTTTCGTCTTTCACGGTTTTAAGTATTTTAAGCATGCTTGAACTGATCACCATAAACACTGTTTTTCCTAGCCGCTATCCATCTGATCTGGAAAAGCGGAGTTCAAGATCTAGAGTAACCAATAAGCTTATAGATCATAGATAACGATATATCTCAAGAACCTATAAGTAAAAAGTTTCATTGCTTTTCAGCAAGCTACGTATCTATGCTTCAAACGTCTGAGGAGCCTATCTTCTCTTATAGATCTATATATTTTAAATTTAAACACTATATCTCTTCAGCGTTTAGAGTGGATCTTTAATAAAGTGAATGAGAAAAATACTTTGAGAGTGGATTTTATAATTCTGGTCTAAATAGAATAGAAAATGCATCAATAGCTCATGTTTAATTAGCGTTAGAGAGAGTATGTGATATCTATATTAACTGAAGCGAGATAGCATTTAACTGTCTCTGTAGAAATGGATCTAAAGCTAAATTTATGTTGAACCGTTGAATATGGTAGATGATGGGGGTATAAATATGAAAAGTCCCTTAGACGTGCTCAGAGAAGCTAATAAGAGGAAGAGGTCCCCTAGAATAGAGACTCCGCTGGATTTTATAAGATCTCTTAATAGGAAAAAGAGAAGGAGAGTCACTACCCAGAAAATTTTAAAACGTTTGGAGCACGCTACAGAGCAGGAATATGTGGTGACTTCAATCAAAATCAAACAAAATTAAAAATTTATATTCAGATCCCTAATTACGCCACAATTTAAAGATTCTCCTGTACGCATCTAGTTCTTCCTCAACCTCCTCGGCATCGAGGACGCTATACCTAAC
>JALXCO010000275.1 GCA_026990885.1 Desulfurococcales archaeon | reverse complement strand
AGGCTAGCTGGCGATGTAGAAAACGTCATGTTCTGGAGATATGTTGTTTCGGTGGTATTTCTATCCATCATATTCATTCTATATGGCGGATCCAGACACAGCTCCAAGTTCTATCTATATGCTGTAGCCAGCGGAGTATTCAATTTCCTCTTTCTCTACATGATGTATTCATCTCTACAGCTGGTGCCATCCAATATAGTTGCAACTATAGTCTATACGTATCCATTGATCAACGTTGTTCTCGGTGTTGCCCTGGGTATCGAGAAGAGATCCGTTAAAGGGTTTATAGGTGTTGCCCTAGGTTTTGTTGGTGTGGCCTTGATATATGGCCTAAACGGGGGATACCTCAACGCTATGGGTGTTGCCCAGGCTATGCTTGCATCTGTATTCTTTTCCCTATCAACAATATTCTATGGCGTCGTTAAGGGAGATATATATGGTTTTACCCTTATTCAGACCTTCGTTGGCTTCATACTGATCTCAATGATATATAGCCCGGAAGACATATCCAGCTTGAATGTTTTTATAGCCATTATCCATCAGGGCTTTGGGGCAGGTTCTATAGCGTACTTGATATGGTTTACTCTAGTTAAAAGATCCATCCAGCTAGCCTCATCGCTAGTATATCTAGTCCCAGCTATAGCCTATATATCCGCTCTACCAATACTGGGCGAAACCCCTACCCCATCAAGCCTTGCTGGTCTAGCCCTGGTTCTTCTCGGAATATATATAGCTAGGAGAGGAAGGCACCACAGCTAGAGTGGGGTCTACAGATCCATCAGCTGTCTAGGCCCATCTCCTCCCTGATCCATCTGGTTTTATCTCTATAATCAATCAGCTTTATGTTGAACCTCTTGAGCTGTTCCCTAATCCAGTCCGCCTCAGAATACAGCTTCATGGCTCTAAGCCTAGATCTGACCTCCACAATAAGATCTATAAGGCCCTCAAGCTCCCTCGAATCAACACTCCTCACGGCGTCTGGAAACTCTATAGATAAGCCAATAGCCCTCACCATAAGCTCGAGCGTAGATAGTGACTTAAGCGCTAGAGCCGAGCTCTCTTTCGCAACAACCCTCGAGTTTATAAGTGTAAGTAGCTCGTGTAGCTCGGCTAGAGCTTCGGGTGTATTTAGATCGTTGCTTAAGGCCCCATAAAACCTGTTCCACGCCGCCGAGATTCTGTTCCACGTATCTATATCCTCATCACTAAGCTTGTGCTCCACGGGGTTTCTCCTAACGATCTGGTTCAGCATGCTTATCGACTCAATAATTCTCCTATAGGTTTTGTATGCCTGCTCAAGGGAGCTCTCCCTATATTCTAGAGGCTTCCTATAGTGGGCCGAAAACACCCAGAGCCTTATGGTTTCAGGAGACCACCTCTTCAGGGCTTCCCTCACAGTTATTATGTTGCCTAGACTCTTACTCATCTTCTCACCAGATATGGTTAGGTAGCCTATATGGAACCAGAATCTAACCCATGGCGACTTGCCGAACCTGGCCTCGCTCTGCGCCCTCTCGTTTTCGTGGTGGGGGAATATCAGGTCTTGGCCTCCCCCATGGAGATCGAATGAGTCGCCAAGATACTTAGAGCTCATCACGCTACACTCAATATGCCATCCAGGCCTACCAGGACCCCACGGAGAATCCCATGTCGGCTCTCCAGGCTTCGCAGCCTTCCATAAGGCAAAGTCGAAGGGGTTTTTCTTCTCTCTGATATGCTCCTCCTCCTGCCTCCATAGATCCCTGCTTCTTTTCCCGCTCAGCCTTCCATAATCACTGTAGGTTGATACATCGAAGTATACGGATCCGCTCGGGGCCACATATGCGTGGCCCTTATCTATTAGTGTCTGTATAAAATCTATTATATCCCCTATATGGTCAGTGACCCTCGGATGCAGATCTATATGTATATTGAAGCTCCTCAGGTTATCTAGATAGTCCCTCGTGTATCTATCAGCGATATCCCTCCACGAGACGCCCTCCCTTCTGGATCTATCTATGATCTTGTCGTCAATATCGGTGATGTTCTGAACATGGTAGAAGCTGTATCCATTTATCTGGAGAAACCGCTTCAGGAAATCGAAGGCTATATAGGACCTTACATGCCCCAAATGGGTGTAGTCGTACGGCGTTGGCCCACAGAAGTACGCTTTAACAACCTTAGGCTCAATAGTATTGAAATCCTCAACACTCCTGGTCAGCGTGTTATATAGCCTCAACACAAATATAGACCACCACAACAATGTATCATACACAGAAATATATAAAAAACCCAGAAGAATCAAGAATTAAGGGGGCCGTAGTCTAGCTTGGCCAGGATGCGGGGCACACAAAGCCCGACTCGGGACCTCAGGGGTTAAGAACGCGTAGGCGAGGATCCCCGTGGTCCGGGGTTCAAATCCCCGCGGCCCCACTACTACCTTTTTCGCAATGTATATATCATTATTGATACTGATATCGCTAGCGCTATCGACCCTAGTATCGTGAATGTCTGTTCTCTTGATACTAATGCTGCGAGTCCAAGGATCATTATCGAGGCTCTTAGTGCCGCATCTATATATATCGATCTATGTATATTCGCTCCTAGAGCAACCGCTATAGAGGTGACTACCCCCAGCAATAATATACCGTTGACAACCTGGTCGATGCTGGGCTCCACAACTATCTCTGGATGCATAAATACGCCGGGTATGAGTATGAGGAGTGGTATAGCGAACTTTATGGACTCAAGCATCGTCCTGGTGAATGGTGCACCGGCTATTTTAGAGGCTACAGCAGCGGTAACGGATGTTGGTGGTGAGAGCTCGGAGAACACGCCTATTAGAAACGCGTAGAAGTGGACAACCCATGGGTTTATGCCTGCCTCTATAAAGTAGGGTGCTATAACTATCGCTGTAAGTATATAGGTTACTACTGGGGGTAGCCCCAGCCCCACAATATAGCCGAAGAGGAAGCCGAGGATCGCTAGGAGATATATGTTTTCCCCTCCAAGGCCGAGCATCATGAACCCTATCTTTGTCGGTATACCGGTTATAGCTAGTAGACCCGTCATAATTCCGAGGGTGGCTAGCAGTAGCGTTAGGTCCGATATGAACGATGCAAACTGCTCAACGGTCTTCAGCAGCGAGCTGTATATCCTCTTTAACCCATCAACAAATCCTCCGCCGTATCTGGCGGCTAGATAGAGTGTTCCCGAAGCGAGCAGTATGAGCGTGATCCAGCTGGTTATG
>JALXCO010000274.1 GCA_026990885.1 Desulfurococcales archaeon | reverse complement strand
GTGTTTCCACAGCAAGCCCAGCAGCAGCCAGCAGCACCAGCTCCAGGCGCTGAAACAGTAACAGTTACCGAGACAAAAACAGTCACTGAAACAAGAACCGTGACAGCTGAAGCGGCCAAGCCTATGTATAGGTGGAATGTTAAGCTCTCCACAACTGGAGGATACTTCGAGGCTAACCTTCCCGTTCTGGTTGCTCTAGCCAAGGGGTACTTCGATGAGGAGGGAATCAATGTCGAGCTTATAATCGTTAAAGGCGGCTCGGAGGCCAGAAAACAGCTTATAGCTGGTGACGTTGACTTTATTGCTCAGAGCAGTGTTCACGCTGGTATAGCTATTTCTGCCGGTGCAGATATAAAGCTTGTTGTACCTACCTTCAGGCTGAGTACTGTTGGGATCTGTGTTACATCTGAGTTGAAGGACGAGGTTAAGGATATAGCTGATTTGAAGGGTAAGGCTATAGGGATCACTAGATTCGGCTCCCTAACCTGGACGATGGCCAACTACTACCTATCTAAGGCTGGACTGGATCCTGAAAAGGACGTGACCATTGTTGAGATAGGCAGCGATCTAGCGGCAATTGTCGCGGCTCTACAGCAAGGAAAGATACAGGCATATATGTGCTGGACACCAGTCATCTATAAACTAACAACCGAGGGAATAGCATACACCCTAGTCAATCCACTTGATGTTGAGCAGCATAGGAAATGGATTGGTGAATCGAGCCTTGAGGCTGGCATCATAACTAGGACTGATGTTATTGAGAAGGATCCAGAGCTTGTGATGAGGTTTGTTAGCGCGATAAAGAAGGCCCTCCTATACATAACAACATCCTCTGCCGAGGATGTAGCTAGAACACTAATCAACAGTGATAGAGTTAAGCAGTATGTCGGCTACTCTGAAGAGGATCTAGTTAAGATAATCCGGCTCCTGAAGCCAGGCTATAACCAGTTTGGGCTTCCAGATCCAATGTCGTGGGAAACAGGGCCATATGTGAAGCTTCAGCAGGCTCTACCGGACAAGTTTAAGCCTGTATCATTTGAGCAAGCAGTGGATTGGAGATTCTCTGGCTTGGCAGGGGCCAGATAGCCCTTAATTTAGGATGGCTTATCTATCTAATCAATATATCTTTTTTAACATGTTGTATCCCTCATAAAACATTGTTATCGAGTAAAGTATGGTTAATGCTATAAGCATTAAGCTACTTGGGCTACGTATATCTATTGTTCCTATAGCTAAAGCTATGATTTCTGATGCCAGCATTCCTAGAGAGAAGAAACCGTAGATAAACATTCGCGGAATAACTTTTCTCCCTATAGTTACGTATCCCTCGATCTTTAATATCCTCGAGACTCTATAGTTGCCTCTAACCCTCGTTACTATACCGAGCTCTTCCAGCCTTTTTAGATGGTAGTAGGCTAGACTTGGAGTTATATTAAGTGCCCTAGCTATATCTCTAGGGCCAGATGGGGAGTTTTCGAGTAGATATATATAGATCTTCAGTCCTATCCCATGAAGATCTATACGGCTATCGTCCTCCACCCTACCCATGTACCTAGGCACCGGAGCCGTTCGTTGTTATATGTGGCCGCTTCCAAATTAAAAGTAGCCTTGCTCCATATTTATTTAAAAATCTTTTACGTATATTTGATGCCGGTTAGACATCTATTCCCTATTCATTAATACTGGTTTGGATATTGAATTCACCCACAATCTCAAATGTATTCAAATCGGTTAGAACTATCTTGGCTATAGATATTGTGTAGAGAATATCACCAATATATATGGCTCTTGCGTTAGGGTGCCATACTATGTGGGGCTTAAGTAGCTTTCCTTCGTCTAGATCGTATTGTATTATAGCTATATAGCTTAGCCCTGGAGCCCTATAGCTGTATACTGGAAAAGCTATATATCTGCGGTCTTTATCAACGAGAATGACTCTGTGATCATTGAAGACTGGCGACCATGAGTAGGGTATAATTATTTTTGATTGTTCGCTCATTCTCTCTGGATCCGATATGTTGAAGAGCGATATCTTGAGTCCTCTATCTACGCCGGATTCCTGTAGAGCTAAACCTATACCGAGAATATAGCTATCACTAAGTGGATGCATGTATTCTGAGTATCCGGGCACCTTTATGTACCCAAGTACCCTTGGTTCTTTAGGATCGCTTATATCTATAGCGAACAAAGGATCTACGTCTCTAAACGTAACGAGATATAGAACGCTGCCTACAAGTCTAGCAGCTTTAATCTGCTCTCCTGGAGCTATATCATCCAGTATAGATATCAGATCCTTCTCAACGAGATCATATATGGCAATGGAGTTACCCAATATCCTGCCTGGATAGATATTTAAATATACTAGATCCCTTGCCCCGCCTATATATTGTTTTGTCAGGTTCTTCGGGATCTCATATCTATACTCTATAACCTTGCCATCCTCAACATGCTTAATCACTACTTCACCTGGAGTGCCTGGGCCAACATATCTGGGCGGCTGTTGCCTGATTATCTTTAGGACGGCCTCACGTACTGTTGTCGCAACTATAAATGTATCTTTGTACTCTGCGAACGCGAATTGATCTAGGAGAACACCTGGAACCGTGAATCTATCATAGAACTGTATAGAGGTTCTATCAAGCTTAAATACATTTATGGCTGTATCCCATGTCTCTCTAGAGGCTTCAGCTTCTAATATTGATACGATCTTTATGAATTCATCTTGTGACACGTTAGCTAGGTAGCTTTTTAGTGTATTATATACCCTAATATACTGTTTACTATTTATTAAAGGTTCCAGTATATCTACAAGATCCTTTGGAAGCTTATCCAGCGAGTTATTTATGACCGTAATGATCCTGTCTATATGGGAAGGTGTGTAGGCTATATACATGTATCTATAGCTAACATATATTTTATTTGATTGGCCAGTTAATATAGCTAGCTGGCTATACGTTAGTTTATCTAGATCTATAGCCACTATCAAGGTGTATACAGGTACAGTTATTGGGTGTCTCGGTATAAGTATCTTTCTGACTGGTATCTCACGATCATTGATTTTGGGCAGGTTCAAAGGATCATCTATATGCTTCTGGGCTACCAAATATATTGTGTTATTATATAGTCTAGATGACACATATCTACCGGACACCGAGATACTATATATGCTGACAGGGTCTTTCCTATCGGTTACATTGTAGATCTCGACTCCAACCTTCAGCTCCTCAGAGT
>JALXCO010000273.1 GCA_026990885.1 Desulfurococcales archaeon | reverse complement strand
CACCTGGGTATCGCCCCTCTGCTGGATATAGCCGCCCCTCAGCCTATCAACCTCCATAACCGTTTCCGGGTAGCCGCTCAACCAACCCACCTCCTGTGCTTAGGATCTAGATACTCGCTTATCCCAACAGATATAAGGTAGAGGCTTGCGAACAGCACTATGAAAACAACTATAGGCGGGAGAACCCACCACCATATACCCCGGAAGAACGCGCCGAAACTCATCATGGACCAGTAAATCATAGTGCCCAATGTATCTTCAGACAGTATGGAAAGCCCCAGTATGGCGAGCCCGACCTCCGCGCCTATGGCGTATAGAACCGTGTTGGTTGCATTGATCAGGTGCCACCCGAATACGTGGGGCATTATCTCTGTCATCAGAACCTTGGAGGTCCTCATACCGGATAGATAAGCAACAGATATAAACTCCCTCTCCCTGAGGCTAAGGATCATGGCCCTAACCTGCCTAGCTGGCCAAGGCCATGAGGTTATGGAGATAAGCATCGCCATTAGGGGGAACGTCATGTACTCCTTGAGGAGCATAGCTAAAACAACTAGAAGGGGTAGCTGGGGTATAACCACGAACGTGTCGGTTAGAAACATGAGGGTTTTATCAACCAAGCCCCCTCTAATCCCCGCAACCATACCTATGAATAGCCCTAGGTGCGACGCTATAGCCGCAGTTATGAGAGCTATAACCAGCGAGTTTATAATCCCGTTGGTCAGGGACCAAAACACGCTTCTGCCGTTGCTTGTTGTTCCCAGGAGCATATCTATGGACTCTAGAGACGGCTCCCGATCCTTTGGTAGGCTGTACCAGAACTTGTAGTCTGGTGGCGAGAACACCGATAGGGATCCGAATGCAACTATCGCTATAAACATTATCAGCCCTACCCTGAACTTCACGTTTGATCTATAGAGGTTCCTTATGGGAGAATATATCCTATACAGCTGGGAGTTCAGCCTGGCTTTCTCCCTAGCCATAGTATCACTTGTATCTTACTCTTGGATCTATGAGGGGGTAGATCAGATCAAGGATAAGCGTGGCTAGAGCGACAGCATAGATCGATAAAGTAACTATACCCAGGGCCGTCGATATATCGCCATTAGCTATAGCTCTATATAGAAGAAGCCCCAAACCTGGATAGGCGAACACAGCCTCAGTAAGTATAGCCCCGCTAAATATGCTCCCAAGCGCGAGCCCCAGAGCCGTTACCTGAGGAAGAAGAATATTCTTCATGAGGTACTTTCTGAAGATATGCTTCCAGGGGAGCCCCCTGATCACTGCATACTCAACGAAATCCTCAGATAACGTATTTAGGGTCAGTATCCTCGAGCTAAGGAACCACCAGCCGAGCATGCTGACTATTATTATGGATAGCGCAGGGAGTGTTGCCCCCTTAACTATACTGATCACGGTGTCTATAGTGAATTCCTCAAATATAGTTACCGACCCGGTAAGTGGGAAGAGGGGTATTAGATAGGCGAATAGAAAGATAAGGACTAGAGCCATTATGTAGTATGGTATAGGGTATATTGTGAGGGCTATGGCCTGAAGGATCTTCGAAACCCTCGACCCCTCATGCACCGAAGCTATAATCCCTATTAGATTACCAGCAACCCACGATATAATGACCGAGAAAGTCAACAGGCCAATGGTCCATGGAAGCTGCCTCATTATAAGCTCTGTAGCTGGGGTAGGAAACGAAAGTATGGAGGGCCCGAAGTTGAGTGTGAATATGCTGATTAGGTACCTCATATACTGCTCGACAGGCGATCCGGTTAAACCAAACATCTCCCTCAGCTGCTGCCGAAGCTCGTTCAGGGCTGCAGGATCATATACCTGGCCCTGAGCAGTCATCTGGGCAATTATATTTTCTACAGCGTCTACAGGCATCAACCTGATAAGGATATAGGTAATCGTGAAAGCCGTGAAGAGGGTTAGAAAAAAATAAACAATCCTAATAAAAAAATATCTTATAATCAATTTAGGCCCCCTAGAATAATTAAGTCCTTCTACCCCTTATAAGGTATCCAACAGCGAGGCCAACTATAAGCAGGACAACACCTATAGCCCCAGCAACCGTGAAGTCGGTAACCGTCTCAACCTCTCTAACTGTTTCGGTAACCGCCGTGGTCCTAACAACAGTCTCGGTAACCGCCTTCTCCACCGTTCTAACAACAGTAACCGTAACTGTAGCCGCTCCAGGCATGGGCGTTGTTGGGGTCTCCCTAGGCTTCTCAGCCGGCCTCTCAGGCTTCTCTATAGGTAGAACGGGCGGCTTACCAGGCTGTGTGGCTTCTTTAGTCTCAACGTTGCCTGTTGGCTTTAGCTGTAGTATTATGAAGAGCATCTGGGCCCACCAGTACACCGGGTCCATATAGTAGTTCTCTGGATACGACGGCCAGTTTGTCCATACATAGTTATCGTTTATAGTGTAGAACGGCGTTGGGAAGAATCCTAGCCACGGCGTCTCTTCAGCCCATATCAGCAGGGCTTGCCTAGCTAGCTCAACAACCCTGGGATCCTCTGGCGAGAGCCTCTCCATCTCATCTATAATTCTGTTGAGCTCCGGCCTCTTGGGGAAGTCGTAGTTGGCCCATCCAACATTGGGTGCCTGGGGATCGAAATACTTGCTGTTCCACCACTGGATGTGTGGGGTAAGGTCAGCAAGCATCGAGCACCCTGGCCAGAAGGCTCCAACCTCAAACTCTCCCCTCTGCCATCTTGATGAGAATACACCCGCCTCCACAGGCTCGACAACAACCTCGACACCGAATCTCCTCCACTGATCAGCTACAAGGAACGCTATCCTCTGGGACTCCATCTCGAATCCTGAAGGAGCCGTTATTCTCACAACGAACTTCTCTCCGTTGGGTAGCTGCCATTTGCCGTCGGGACCTCTCTTAAATCCGGCCTGCATCATGTACTGCTCGGCCAGCTGTGGATCATACTTCCACCACATGGTTTCGGGATCCAGACCCATCTGGATGAGCTTATCCATGAGAGGCTTATAGTACAGCTCCTCAGCGACAGGTGTTCTAACCACAGGCAGTGCTGATGTTGTTGGGAGCGAGCCGTCGGGACCTCTAAACGCCTCATAGATCTCCTTGAAGTTTATGGCATGCCTCAAAGCCAGCCTAACCTCCCTGATGTTGAATGGCTCCTTAAGAACATTGAACGCTACACCCTTTACGCACGGGTCGAATGGCCAGGCGAACGGTGGTTCCTTCCTCCACCCACCTATATAT
>JALXCO010000272.1 GCA_026990885.1 Desulfurococcales archaeon | reverse complement strand
CTATAACGGTGAACAACACGGGAAACAACATATGGTGGAACCCAAACACAACCCACGTGGTTGTGGAGATAATACTGGTTAATGGCAGCACGCTAACGCAGATCTACAGGCTGGCAGACCTAAACCACAGCATAGTGAACGACTCATTCAATATAGGGCTCACCGATCCAGGGGAGACGCTGGCGATAGAGATCCATATACCAGGGATAACAGCAGCGGAGATAAACACAGCCAGAGCTGTTTTCTCAACCCAGTACGGGTATACATGCATAACCCCACCGAGGTGAGGTGTGGATGGACAATAGTAGCGGGGGCCCGTTCAAGCTGATCTCCACAGGGATAGAGGAGCTGGACATAAAGCTTGGCGGAGGAATACCCACGCCATCACTAATACTGATTGAGGGGGACCACGGCACAGGGAAGAGCGTTCTAGCGATCATGATAGCCTCAGTACTGCTTAAAGAGATAGAGAACTCCCTACTCTACATAACCACGGAGACAACCGTTAAGGAGCTCATATCCAAGGCGGAGACACTCAACATAAGGAGCTTCAGGAAATACTTCATATCCGGGAAGCTGAGGATATACTCGGTCCATATAGCCGGGGCGAACTGGGCCGAGAGCATAGGCAGGAAAGCCCTCAAGATGCTCGCCAAGTACTTCGCAAGCTACAGCGATAGATACGACGCATACGTTCTGGACTCGGCGTCTATACTCATGACATACAGCACGAAGAACGACACCCTCAACGCGATCACGATCATGAGGAAGCTCGTCGGGATGGGGAAAACAATAATATTCACGGTCCACCCACAGGCGAGCGACGAGTCGATCATGCTCAGGCTGAGGGCTAACGCTGATGTATACTTCAAGCTAGACATAGCGGACGTTGCCGGGAAGGCATACAAGGTTTTGGGGATCAAGAAGACGATGGGGGTAACAACACCCCCGGACTCATCGATTGTTTTCGATATAGACCCATCAATAGGCTTCAAGGTGGTCCCGATCTCCCTCTCATCAGTCTAAACCCAGAGGTGATCCCGGGTGAGCCAGGTAGCTAGACTTAGGTATAGGGATGATATTATCCGCAAGCTAACTGCTAGAGGCTACCCGAGAGATGTGCTTGCTAGAAACCCCCATCTAGTCGAGTATGTGCTCCAGCAGAAGACAATACCCGAGTTCCAGACAGCCCCAAAGGACGAGCTGAAGTACGCCGAGAGATTCAACATCATCTACCCGATAGGGGACCCCCTATTCATAAACGCCATAGCCTACAGCTCTACAATAAAGAAGTATATAGCTATCGAGCCAAAGCTCCCAAGCAGAGAGATAATGGACCTTGTTGAGGAGGCGTTCTCTCTGGAGGCAGGGAACTACGATCCTCCACAGACACAGGAGGAGAAGGCGGAGCTCATACAGAAGATACTCAAGAAAATACTCGTGCCGGTAGACGGCAACGGGAACGGGGCAAGGCTCAGGAAGGGGAGGGTCTATATACCGAGGCAGTACTACGACACGATATTCTACTACATGCTCAGAGACAAGGTTGGAGGGGATGTTCTAGAGCCCTTCCTGAGAGACCCATATATAGAGGATGTCTCGGCCCCAGGGGTGGGGTGCATCTATATAGTCCACAAGATCTTTGGCGCGATGGAGACATCGATATGCTTCTCAACAACAGAGGAGCTGGATGAGTTCGTGATAAGGCTGAGCGAGAGGATAGGTAAGCCCGTATCTACATCGAAGCCCATTGTTGATGCCACGCTCCCCGACGGATCGAGGATAAACATTGTCTACGGGAGAGACGTATCGCAGAAGGGAAGCAACTTCACAATAAGGAAGTTCTCGCCCGAGCCGATAAGCATAATAAAGCTCATCAAGTGGGGGACGATGAGCTACCAGATCGCGGCCTACCTATGGATGGCCCTGAGAGAGCAGATGTCTATATGGGTCTGTGGAGAGACGGCAAGCGGAAAAACAACAACCCTCAACGCCATGGCTGTGTTCATACCGCCGGAATACAAGATCGTATCGATAGAGGACACCCCAGAGGTTAATATACCGCACGAGAACTGGGTTAGGGAAACAACGAGAGACACCGGATCGGCAGAGTCGTCGGTAACCCTGTTCGACCTGCTGAGAGCAGCCCTTAGGCAGAGGCCAAACTACATTATTGTCGGGGAGATAAGAGGCAAGGAGGGGAACGTTGCTTTCCAAGCTATGCAGAGCGTATCCTGGGACACCCCAGTAATGATCAGGAACACCCTAACCGGAGAGGTGCACTTCAAGCCCATAGGGGAGTTCATAGACCAGTTCTACAGAGATAGAGAGGAGAACACACCGAAATACATATACAGCTTCCAGGTCCTCACCCTGGACAGGATGGGGAACCTGAAGTGGGCTGATATAAGGTATGTGCTTAGGCATAGGGCAGGCAAGATATACAGGGTGGTGTACGACGGAGGTGGGGAGGTGAGGGCGACAGGATCCCACAGCGTGTTCGTGCTGGACACCGAGGCCATGGAGATCAGGCCTAAGGAGGTATCGAACCTGAAGCCAGGGGACCTGCTGGTGAGCTTCATAAAGGCTAGGCCAGACCCAAAGATATACCTCGAGCTAGCCAGATACAGGTTCAGCAGAAGAACCGTGGATAGGGAGCAGATGATCCCGTACCTGCTATGGCTAAACAGGATAGCCGGATACAACTCAGAGCTGAACCAGATAAAAAACAGGAAAACAGGAATGGTGAGCTACGAGCTGGTGAAAACAAACCCATCGAGGGGGCTGAGGGAGCTGGCCACCATACTGTATGGGGAGCTCCTCGAGATAGCCAACAGGTACGGTCTGCCGGAAGCGGTGTTCCAGAGCCTGGATAGGGTGTACATCGATATAGAGAGGGAGACCATAACCAGGGAGAAGATCCTCGACGCCGTAAGGAGGGTGGAGCGCTACAGAAGCCAGTTCAGCGAGAGAGACAGAGAGAGGATAGAGAGGATAAAAACGATCGCCGGAAGCGACATAGTGGTGGCTAGAGTGAGGGATGTAAGGCTAGAACCATACAGCGGGTATGTGTACGACATATCGGTGCCTGAGACAGAGCTCTTCCTGGGGGGAGAGGTCCCGATAGCCCTCCACAACACGGGGCACCCGGTCCTAGCAACGTTCCACGCCGCGAACCTACAGAGACTGGTTCAGAGGCTCACGGGAAGCCCGATAGATATACCGGTAACCTTCATAGACAACCTGAACATAGTCATATTCCAGAACGCTGTCTACGACA
>JALXCO010000271.1 GCA_026990885.1 Desulfurococcales archaeon | reverse complement strand
CTTGTCTCAGGGCCCATCTGGGGGCTCCCGCTCTCACGGCCCCTACCCGTTATCGGCTTGGCGGGCCGTTACCCCGCCAACTACCATGATGGGCCGCAGCCCCATCCTCGGGCGCCCATACCAACATTTTGGTATGGGCCTTTCGGTGGTGAGCCATTCCAGGTCTCACCACCTATCGGGGATTAGTCCCAGTTTCCCGGGACTATCCCCGTCCCGAGGGTAGGTTAGCCACGTGTTACTCAGCCGTTCGCCACGCCCCTTTCTGGGGCGTACGACTCCCATGGCTTAGCCCCACCCCGATAGCGGTCGGGTCCGCCAGGATCAAGCGGAGTCGCGGCCGCAAGGCCGCGGGGGTGGGCCGGGATTTGTGCAGCTGGTTGAGGGTGCCTGCGTAGGGTTCGTGCCTCAGGGGATAGTTTCCCCTGGGCTTTCGAACCCCCATTTGTTTTAAGCGTGATGGTCTGTGTCCGCGGCAGGAGGTAAGCCTTTCATTTAGAGGGCTTTGCCCTCTATCAGGCTACGCCGCCGCCGGTGCCGCGGACGCCAGTGTAAATATATGTTAATCTTGCTTAAAAATTCAACTGATAGATCATTACGGTGATCCATATATTAGCCAGCATCTATCGTGTCACATTGTTTATGATAGCTTAAATACTGTTAATGGTATTATTATTTTTAAGCAGTTCTTGCCCGAGGTGATTCATGAATGGATGAGGGTAGATTAGATAGTAACCGATACACTATCCAGGGCTTCGGGAGCAAACTGATTCATGGGGGCAGAGACCTGATAGTGCCTGAGGAGCCCCTGGTGTATCCAATATACCTAACATCCGCCTTCATAACCCCCTCACTAGCTAGGGTATATCTGTACTCCAGAGAGGAAAACCCTACCATAACATTCGTGGAGAACAAGATCGCAGAAATAGACGGTTACAAGAACGCCGCAGCATTCTCCTCGGGAATGGCGGCCGAGGCAACACTATTCATGGCTTTTCTCGAAAGAAACTCCAAGCTGGTTATCCAGAAGGACATCTACTCGAGAACGGTCACGCTCGCCAGAGAGATCCTACCCAAGATCGGTGTAGAAATATACGAAACCAAGACACCAAACATCATAGATGTGGTAGAGAAGGTAAAGCCCGACATGGTGTTTGTGGAAACAATATCCAACCCGCTGGTTAGGGTTATCGACATAGCCGAGCTATCAAAAATAACACGAAGCCACGGAGCAATGCTTGTTGTCGATAACACACTAGCCACCCCATATAATTTGGAGCCGTCTAAATACAATATAGATCTAGTCGTGTATAGCGCATCAAAATACCTTGGCGGACACAACGACATTATAGGCGGGTTCGTGACCGGAGAGTTCGACCTGGTAGAGAGAATAAAGGACCTGAGAGCATCTCTGGGTAACATAATGGATCCTGTAACTGCATTCCTAATAGACAGAGGATTAAAAACTCTCCATATAAGAATGGAGAAGCACAACAGAAACGCCGAGGCTGTAGCCAAGATCCTTAGAACAAACAGCAAGATAGAAAAAATCTACTACCCATGCCTAGAGGAAGACGACAACTACCCGATAGCCAGAAAGATACTTAAGGGATGTAGCGGAATGGTGACGATAAAGATTAAGGGGGACCTCGACGACGCGCTGAAGTTTATGAAGGAAATAAAAATGATAAAACCAGCAGGCACCTTTGGAGGCGCCGAAAGCCTAGCCAGCCACCCATCAACTATGAGCCACAGACACCTAGACAGAGATGAAAGGCTGGAGCTAGGTATAACAGATAACCTAATTAGACTATCCATAGGCTTGGAGGATGCAGAAGATATAGTAAACGATATAGAGCAAGCACTGGAGAACATCTAAAGTAAACAGGCATCCAGAAGAAGAGCTGAGGGTAACCATCCATGAAGTATGACGCGGTAATAATAGGAGCAGGACACAACGGGCTAGTAGCAGCAGCGTATCTAGCTATGAAGGGATTGAGGGTCGCGGTATTCGAGAAAAACGCCTTTATAGGCGGAATGGCGTCAAGCCCAGAGATATGGAGAGGCTATAAACCACCGCTTGGCGCATATGTAGTTAGCCTCTTCAGGAGAGAAATAGCTAGTGAGCTGGGCCTGTTCAAGCTGGGCCTCAAAGTAATACCCAAGAACCCAAACATGATCAATATTCTAGAGAACAGAAAATACATCAGGATATGGAGCAACCCATCAAAAACATCCAGAGAAATAGAGAGGTTCTCTAAGAGAGACGCAAAAAGCTACATGGAATGGAGCAGGTTCTGGGAATCTATAGGGCTACTAATGGATAAGGTATATATGAAGCACCCACAGAATATAGTAGATATCATCGAGAATCTAGCAAAGATAATGAAAACACTCAAAATAAATATAGAACGCATAAACAGATTCATAAATGATATTCTATGGATAATCAACACGCCAGCTATAAAGATTCTGGACGAGTACTTTGAGTCAGACGAGGTTAAGGCATCGCTAGTAGAGGACGCACTAATAGGAGAAATGGTGAACCCGGCAACACCAGGCACAGGACTCCTAATGGCTCACCACTACATTGGGAACATAACTGGTAATCGTGGAGAATGGGGCTATATTGAAGGAGGCATAGGTAGATTATCGGAGCTTATAGCTAGAGTCGCGATCGATCACGGCGCAGAAATCTATACAAATACAGAGGTGGATAAGATAATCGTGAAGAAGAACCAGGTAGCAGGCATCAAAGTTAATGGGAAAGTGATAGAGTCAAAAATAGTGATTAGCAACCTGAGCATTAAAAACACCTTTCTCCACCTGCTAGATGAAGACGCTGAAATCGACAGCGATATATTGAGGAGGATAAATGCATTAAGATCTATTGGCGCCTCATCAAAAATACTATTGGCGCTGGATAAGCTACCCACACCACATGAGCACCTGCTGGATATCGAAAAAGAGCTTTACGCTTCATCAACCCTCTATATACCATCTCTGAGGTATATAGAGAAAGCGTATGGAGAGGCATTAACGCTAGGGAAAAGTAAAAACCCGTGGTTCTCGATAAATACACCAAGCTTCGCTGATCCATCAATAGCGCCCAGTGGAAAACATGTAGTATCTATATTTCTTCAATATACACCATATAGCCATAGATACGATGAAGACAGCAAAAGAGATATTCTAGAAAGCGTTATAGAAACTATAGAAAGCCATATACTAAGAGATATATCGAGACACATAATTGAAAGCAGAGTTATAACCCCATTAGATATCGAAAA
>JALXCO010000270.1 GCA_026990885.1 Desulfurococcales archaeon | reverse complement strand
GTGTCTCTATAGCCAGGTATTCTGTGGAGCTGGCTAGAGCTATCTTTATTCCTGGGGCATAAGTTCCGGGGAAGGCTATCTCCAGTCCGACATCTGGACACCTTTATAGTTTAAATTTTAGGGGGTTTATATATATTAGGGCTACCCAGCTCCAGGTGGTTTATTTGGATCGTGTTAAAAGCTATATGGAGATGCTTGAGCGTGTGAGAGAGCGGAGCGTGAGGATGGGTATACCGGCTATAGACTATGAGGATGGCCTAATACTCTACAGCCTGGCCTCTACCCTGCCCAGAGTATCTGGCTGCCCAACGGTCTTTGAGGCTGGCTCGGGTATCGGGTACTCCACGCTATGGATTGCCTTCGCGCTATCTGAGGTTTCTGGATGTGGAAGGATTATAGCTACGGAATACAGTGCCGATAGATTCAGAGTGCTTAGGGAGGTTATCGAGGGGTTCAATCTTGATCGTTTTGTGGAGACCATACACGGCGACTCGATTGAGGTTGTCGGCTCCATGGATCCTGAATCGATCGATATGGTCTTCCTAGATATTGAGAAGTCCAGATACATAGAGTTCTTCGAGGCTGCCGAGAGGAGGATCAGGCCTGGAGGTGTTTTAGCCGCACACAATATATATGCTCCAGACCCTATAGCCGGGAGAGGCTTCGTGGAGCATATAGCGTCTAGATATAGGGATAGGTGGAGGATCTCTGTCGCGCCCACAGGTGCTGGGATGGCTATAGCTGTGAAGCTGTAGGGTTTTTAATTCTATCTTGGCGGCTCTGTGGATCTTTGGATCCTGAATATCCTATATATATCCTTGAACACCTCCTCCATGAAGCTTCTTACCGCACCGAATAAGCCGCTCCTATTGTATGTGTCTATTATATAGGCCCAATCAACCCTGGCTATGATAAGCATGATCACCAGCGAGAGAGCAACCATCACCGGGATCACTATATAGTCGAGCCCAGCCGCCTGTATAGCCCAGGCAACCGAGGAGCCGAGGAAGACGATCACGGACTTCAAAACGATCTTTCCGAGAGCAATCGCCACAGTATATATCCAGATGCTGAACCCCGAGAACGCGAAGGGGATATAAACAACGTCATCCGGGATAGGTGTTGCTGCAGCCAGAAATATCAGGAACCACCCCCATTTCCTGGCTAGCTCCGAGAATCTCCTCATGTTCTCCCTGGTCTCCTCTGAAGTGAGTCTCGAGGCCCCCTTACCGATGGCGTAGATCACTGTCTTCCCGAACGTTGCACCCATAGCCGAGGATAGCGCTAGGCCGAAAAGCTGTAGGGGATCGTGGAACTGTGTTGAGAGGGTAACCAGGAATATGAGGTAGGGGACGGATAGGTAGGGTATGGAGTTTGATGCGAGAGAGACTATAAATATCCATATATAAGGGTTAGACCTGAACGACTCCGCCAGACCCTCAATAATATAGCTGATCTCAGCCAAGAAGCATAACCTGAAATCTAGTTAAACCTATAAAAACTAATATAGACACACCTAAATAAAGACAACCACCCATAAAATCAATACCCAAAGAACGAGCCCCATCTAAAAACGCAAGAATGCTATATTTAGCTCTAGCATTTCAACATAGCTACCTCTGTATTGAGAGCGTTCTCCACTCACAGTGATTTTTAATAAGTTCTCAATGCTTTTGGTTCCATGGACAAAGCGGTGTCTTCTGCTTCTATCGTGTACCTTGATATGATTTCATGTGGTGGCATGGATAGGAGTTCCTCGGCTGTTTTTAGCTCTTTGGCTAGCTCCTCAATGTCTACCTCCCATATGTTGGTTGAGCCGTACCGGTCTCTAGCGACATAGTATGTCTTTAGATCCTTCACCATATCCCACAGCATAGACACCAATATCGGGTTGTGTGTAGCTATAACTACATACAGGAACTCCTTAGCCTTAGCTATATAGTTGGCGAGCAGATCTAGATAGTACGGGAATATATGGGCCTCAGGCTCCTCAAGCATCAGAATGAATTTCCTCTCTAAACCATAGAGCTTAACGTAGTTTATAGCCGACTTAACCGCCATCAAGTAATATAGTGTTCTAAATATGGTGTCTGAAACGCCTATCAAATCGATCTCATAGTCATAATCGAAAACAACAACGTTACCCGACATGAGAACCTTTATCTCAATCTTTTTATCGATATACTCCCTCAAAATCTCGTTAAGTTCTAGAACTACATCCCGTGACAGCTTCACAATGAGATTGGCATTCCATCCAAATTCGCTCAATATATTTTTAGGTGTTGGACGCGATTGAGCACCCTTTAGATGTAGATGAAACCCGCATATTGTTGGAGCCGTGCATGTTGAAGACGCTAAACCATACCTGTCGTAGCCGTGTAGTCTGGCTTCTATAAGTGGCTCTCCCCTAGCTATCTGGCTTAGGGGACCTCTAACCTCTTGGAAAGGGCCTGTGGATAGAGTTGCTAGGTCCCATGGAACCATAATACTGTTTAATCTGATATTTATTCTTCCCTGTTAATATCCTATCTCGAGCACCATTTCCTTTTCATTATCTATACCCATGGTGATAGAGATCTTTTTAGTTAGATCATGGTATTTAAAGAGTTGCTGAGGCTGGGTAAATCTCGATATGAGCTGAAGAGGCTCCAGGTTGCCTGCATTGTTATCGTATTCTTTATCTAGCAGGAGCAATCTGTTGAAGTACCCCGCTAGAGCTATCGCGTCGAGAATATTTGATTTACCGCTCGCCGGAGGTCCCAAAAGTATCGTTAGGGGAGCCAACAGTATTTCAGCGTTACCGATACTCTTAAAATTTTCGATTTTCAGCCGCAACAGATCAACCCTCCACCAACTCTAAGTATATCTCTATGCTAAATATTTAGCTACTAGCTATAAAATAACAGCTTAAGAGGATCCATCGCCCGATAGCTTATAGAAACCGCACCTAATCTAGCTTTCTCCAACACTCAGGATCGCTGGCAACATAAAGATACATTATCTAAACCGCTAACCTCAATAAAGCACCGTATAGCTGCCTAGAATCTAGATGCTAGCCTCGTTAAATCCAGATCAGCCCTAAGGCTGTTCATCAATAACCAGTATATAGGCGCTTAAGTTCGCGCTACACAGGATAGTTGAGTTCGGCGCCGGGGGCGGGATTCGAACCCGCGCGGGCTCAGAGCCCACTGGCTCTCAAGGCCAGCCCCTTGGGCCGCTCGGGCACCCCGGCTTACTTGCCCCTGTTATTGTATATTTTGTTTTTTGTCTTTTATAGATTTACCGCTGTGTGCTTGCCC
>JALXCO010000269.1 GCA_026990885.1 Desulfurococcales archaeon | reverse complement strand
ATTAATGGTGTGAAGATTAGATCCATGGGGTCCGCATCCCTCGACATAGTTAAAACAGCACTATCATACTATATAGCCTTTATAGATCTAAGAGGAAAACTCAGAAACGTTGATGTTGCTGCAGCATACGGTTTCGCTAGGGAGCTGAAGGCACCTACAACATTCCTCGACAAGGACGTAAGCGAGATACCTATAGATACCTTATCGACTATAGGCTCAATCATTGTTTCTCGAGACCAGAAAATACACAGAATCATTCTCGATAAACTATCGGGATAGCCGGAAAATATAGAATATGTGCCCATTTACCCGCTAAAAAGCTTCTCAATCAAAGATTCATTGTTGAGCTTTATAACGCTATAGCCGACCACAGACAATAAAGATCTGTGATAGCAGCATGCACAGCGAAAAATGCTAGCTATACAGCATGGGAGGTTAGCCAAACAGTGCTGATAGTCCCTGCTCGAGCTCCTCCTCGCTAACCTCCTTCTTCTCCTCTTCCTTCTCCTCCTCGGCCTCCTCCTTCTTCTCCTCGGCTTTCTGCTGCTGGGCTGCAGGTGCTGCGGCTGGAGCTGCTGCAGGCATGGCTAGTGCTGTCTTCAGTATCTCATCTATGTTTACCTGTTTTACTGCGGAAACAACGCTTTTTACTCTAACATCATCTACAGCTATTCCTGCGGCTTCAAGAACCTTTTTAATGCTTTCCTCACTTATGTCTTTTCCTGCGGAGTGTAGTAGTAGTGTTGCGTATACGTACTCTATCTTGCTCACCCCTCATATAATAATTAAGGGGATTTATAAAAATAAGCTTTTATCTACTGCAGGCCCTAGAACTCAATGTTTGCGTGGCGCCTACTTAAATCCATCTCTGTTAGCCTTAATCTAGCCATTAACTCGACCACTAGGCCGTCGAGGAACACCATTGCTGTATCTTCAAACAGCGTTCCTAGAGGGGCTAAGGGCTCGTGGATCCCTAGGATCTGCCTAGCGAAATAGTCCTCCTCCGTAGATATCTTGGTTCTGCCTGGCACAACAACTATAACGTCGGATATCTTAGCTAGCGGGGACTCTGGATACGATGTTATCGCAAGTATCTTTGCCCCAACCGTCTTTGCCGCCTCGGCAGCTGTAACTATCAGTTTGGTTCTGCCTGAACCGCTTATGGCTACAACCACGTCGTTCTCCCTTACTGGTGGGGCTATCGTGTCTCCAAGCACATGTACTGTGTATCCTAGATGCATCAGCCTCATAGCGAATGCCCTTCCCACTAGGCCGCTTCTTCCTGCACCCATCACCAGTACGAGCTTCTTGTTTTTGTATGCGTTTATTAATAGATCTACGGACTGTCTCACCTGATCTATTGATATCTTATCGATCGATGACAGAATGAATTGGGCTATGTCTCTCATAGATCTTTTAAATAAACTTGTATAATTATCGTTATTATCCAAATTCCCTTAATTAAGCATTTTATCAGGCTTTAAAAGCGTTAACCATCTATCTTCATGCCGCGAATTATATTAGTAATGTTAATATCCGTGGTTGCCTAAAGCCTATTAGCCTGGTTTGTTTTAGATGGTATTGATGTGTAAAACATATTAGCCAGCGTTTAGTGATTTCATAAGTAAGCTAAAAATTATAGATATATGGATGCACCAGGCATTCAGGGATCAAGTAATCGAGGTGAAGACCTTGGGGAACACGCAGCGTCAGACTAGAAAAAGCAGTGTTCTAACATCATATTTGAGCGGCGATATAGGGACATATATATGGCCTGTATCCAGCATGATTAAGCAGTATGTAACTGCTAATGTTGTATCTGGCAAATTATCGTTGAGCTTGGTTGAGTACATAAGTAGATACTTCTCTTCGGATTTTGAGGGAAGGATCATAGTCACCGCAAACATGAGGATTCCTTACTCGAAGGTGAAGAGCAGGATCGGCTATCTGGCTTTTGACGCGTCCCTAAAGATCCTTCATATATATATGCCCCACATCTTCAGGAGGCATAATAGGAGTAGCATAAGATCCCTTCTGATAGCTTTTCTACTAGCCAACTCTAGAAACGTTCCTGACACAATCCTAACTATTGGCAGTAGCTCAGTCATATGTAAAAGAGATCGCTGCGGGACACTTAAGATCCTTCCTGTAATAGTTGTGTTTTCTAGGCAACGTATTAAACCGCCACATATAGATCTCGAAAAGGTATTTGATGATGTCTCAAACACGCTGAAGTCCAATGGTTTCGATGAGTTCATAAATTCGTTAGGGTATAGAGGATATAGCCTGGTGGGGTCTAGAACTCTCATATATAATATCGTTATTAAGGATAGATCAAGAGACTATATAGAGATCAATATAAGGGAGGGCATAGAAAACATTAAGGTTAAGATAGATTTAAAGAAGCCGGAGTGGGATTTATCTGTATTCCCGAGGAGGCTCGTAGAGGATCTAGAAACCCTAATAGTGAACCCCATCAAATCAGGAGCCCTATACGCCCCAAAGGGAGCTATAATCATCGGCCCCCCAGGCGTCGGTAAGAGTGTTTTGGCTAATGCCATAGCTAATAGTATAGGTCTACGTATTGTTGATGTTAAGCCCTCCATATATAGATCTATGTGGTACGGCATGACAGAAAAAATTCTTGATAAGCTACTCAACCGTCTTCTAAGGATGAGCAACGTGGCTGTGGTTATTGATGATGCGGAGTTTCTTTTAAACAGGTCTTCCAGCATACATGAGGTTCATGTGAGTGAGATCTCGCTGTTGCTGAAGTATCTTCAGGAGCCCAATAAGCCTATGACTATTCTAACTAGCAATATGCCTAATCTAATAGATCCGGCGATTCTCAGGCCTGGAAGGATTGATGTCGCTATAGTTTTAGGATATCCTGACCGTGAATTTAGAAGGCTAATTATATCTTATACGCTAAATAAGCTAGGTATAGATCCCGGCTCGGTGGGTGATAGCGTATTCGAGGAGCTTGTATATAAGACTAGGTGGTTTAATTCTGCTGAGATTGATTCGTTTATAAGGATGGCTCTAGCTAGGGGAGGGGGCAAAATAACTAGTGAGGCTGTTGAGTGGGCGCGGAGAAAGATCAATATAGATCCGTATAATAGGGAGTCGGAGCAGAGATTCCTTAGGTGGAGCGTGTCTCAGTTCTCCAATATAGTTATATCCTATATTCCTGATGAGAGAATGATCTAGATATAATCTTTACTATTTCTGTAGCGTTATATTTATAAGATTTATAGTATTATTTTTATGCTTAGCTATATTGTGGCTATGGGTAGGCAATAGCAAGTGTCCAAATAAAGTGGTCGTGGTTGTTGCAGATGGATAAAGAAAGGTCTAGGGTAACTGTAGTTATAACACATACTGATCTGGATGGTGTTGGAGGGGCGGCTTCATATCTGAGGCTCAAAGATCCGGATAAGTATGAGGTTATATTTACTGAGCCCGAGGACCTTCCTGACGCCCTTGAATACGCTCTCGACAAATATAATGGCTATTTAGAGAGTATAGCTATAATTGATTTAGCCCCCAATTCATCGACAATTGATAAGATAGTTATTATGCTTAAGAGAGCTGTAGAGGAGGTTAACGCGAGTGTTGAGTGGTTCGACCACCATATATGGAGCGACTCGTGGGAGAGAGCTGTTCGTGATGTTGGTGTTAGGCTCTATAGGAACACCTCTACATGTGCTACTGGTGTGGTTATAAATGTGCTTGAGGGGTCGGATAGCGTATATAGTGATCTAGAGTCCGCTGTATGTAGTGCTGATCTATGGAGATTCAATGATCCCAGATCCCCATGGCTCAATAGGCTAATTAGTGTGGGAAGGAGCGACACGTGGAGGTATATAGTTCTTACCAAGCTTATTAAGGCATCATCTATAGATGAGGTTTTGGAGTGGGGAAGAAAATACGTTATAGATCTCTTTGACAAGGAGCTAAAGCTATATGAGTACTACAAGAATAAATCAAGGGTGTATGTATTTGGATCTGTAAAAGTCGTTGCTGTAGTTAAAAGGTATAGGGAGATAGGTACCAGCCAGCTCGCACACTATCTAATTACCCAAAGAAACAGTGATATAGCTGTTATTATACATAGGAGCGGCGCTATAAGCTTTAGATCCAGTAAATGCGATGTAAGAGCTATAGCGATAAAGCTCGGCGGCGGAGGACACAAGCCTGCTGCAGGAGCCTTCATAAGGCTGCCTTTGATCGTTAGATTCTTCAATATGCTTCGAATATATAGACCCCTACTGAATTTCGCTATGAAGAAAGTTGAGGATGCTGTGCTCAGTGTTGGATGTAATAGAATTAGATAGATCTCCAGCGTGGCTATTTCCTTTTTCTCTTATATATATAGGATGATGCCTCGATAATTATTTTGGCTGCAGCCATAGATGTTATGTCGCTATTGTCTATAAGGGGGTTAACCTCCACTATATCTATTCCTATTACTCTCTCATCGATCATGTCATAGAGCATATCTAAGAGATCTCCAAGCATCACGCCATCGGGTTCGGGCGTATTTACTCCTGGAGCCTGTGAAGGATCTAAGGCATCAATATCGATCGATATATATATGTTATTGAATCTCTCACTCCATTTCGCGTATTCACGAACCACAGATCTAAAACCCTTCCTCCTTAAATCTATTATTGTTGAAACCGCAATGTCGTTTGAAAGCGCCGTATTGAGCTCCTCGGGTGTGAACGCTCTAGATCCTATATAGAATATCGTGCCGGAGCCCCGCAACTCCAATACACGTTTAAACACGCATGCATGGCTGTATCTGTATCCTAGGTACTCGTCTCTAAGGTCGAGGTGGGCATCAAAAACAACTATTCCAGTACTGCTTGGGAGAGCCTTAGCTATCCCGAGCGTAACTATATGTTCCCCTCCCACAAATATAGGTATTCTCCCTTCATTAAAGAACTCTCTTGAGACATCCTCGATTATACCTATAGTCTTAAGCGGATCACCATATACAACCGCTATATCCCCTTCATCATATATACCTACTTTCTCCATGTTGATCGATGATCTTATGCTGAACATCTCAAGATTGTATGATGCGGTGCGTATTCTTGATGGCGCGAATCTAGATCCGCTTCTATAGCTTGATGTGCCATCAAACGGTATACCTATAAAACTGAATACTGTTGATTCTCTATCCCAATCGTAACCCGTGAAAAGCTGGCTACCTCTAGATACATACAGCTCTCTATAGTCCCCCATTCCATGTAACCTGAACTTTTTATTTTTATAGAATGACTAGAAATAGCTATACTATAAACCGAATGTAGCTGACCGAATAATTGAAACAAATGATATATGGAGTCGCTGTCTAGCTCTTCCCCTGCGATAAAACTATAACTTCTCCTCCTGCCGCCTCGATCTTCCTAACAGCATTTTCGCTAGCGTACTTAACTATTACCTTTACGGGCTTGTCGGCTTTTCCTGTAGCTAGCAGCTTATCGTACCCTAGTTGAGTTAGATCGATAACTGGCTTGTTGTCTTCGACTTTAAGCTTGTTATCTAGCTTTAGCTTTTCTACCAGCTCATATAGATCTTTTATATTTATAGCTTCAATCTTTCTCGGGTACTCGGAGCCTCTGGGGATGAACCCTTTCTTACCATACCAGTCCGGAAAGTACTTTATAACCCACATCCATTTATGCTTGTGGTATCCAACAGCACCAACACCTCCTCTGCTCCCCGACTTTCTATGCTGACCTATTCTACCCCAGCCCATGGTTCTTGTTCTTCCTCTAAGCTTCCTCGACTTCTTTCTTTTTCTAACGACCATCTAGATCATCCTCAAAATAAGTTTATTTATATCTTTACCCCTGTAACCCAGCTCTCCGCCATCTCTATAATGTTTCTTTATGGAGCCTTTAAACCCTCCCCTTGGAGGGTGAAGCCTGAATACCGGCTTAACTATATTGCTGAGCTTATGCAGATATATTTTCTCTGCGAATAGAGCATCAACAAGCTCCTTGACGGACTTATATGGCGTTAACTTAGCTATATATTCGTCGGTGACGCGCTTATTTCCTGGAGCTCTACCCCTATATAGTATGAGCCTATACAGCGTGTCGTACTCGAGCTCTCCCCAGGTGATCCAGTGTTGCGCCTCAATCAGCATACCATCAATGCCGGGTAGCGAGGACGGGTATACTGTGGCGTGGAACTTTTTGTGGAGCCTAAGGAGACTCAATATATATCTTACTTTAGGTGGAGTATCAGGAATACCTCTAATCCTTATAATACCATATAGAGCCAAAGCCCCTCACCTCGCCCAATCAGCTACAGTTACGAATTTATAGGTGTTCTTTAACGCGTTGAATGTGGCGTAAGCAAAATTAATTGTTGTTGAAGTCTTGCCCCTGCTCCATGTCCACACATCCTTTATTCCCGCATATCTCAAGACAACCTTAGCTACATCACCAGCCACCAAACCTGTGCCTTTTGGTGCTGGCTTTATCAGGATCTCTACACTGCCCGACTTGCCAAATACCTGGAACGGCACCGAGTGCGGCTCCTGACACCCACACTCCCAGCTGCCACAGCCTCTCCTTACTGGGGTTATATTTAGCTTAGCATCTGTTATTGCCTTCTCGATAGCCATTCTTAGCTGCCTAGCCTTTCCAACGCCCACACCCACATAGCCGTTTTGGTTGCCTAAAACAACCACTACTCTGAACCTGTTGATTCTCCCTGCATCTGTCATTTTTTGAACCATATTGATATCTATTATCTCATGCCCAAGCTCTGGCCCAAGCAGGTAATCCACTATCTGCGGCTCCCTTATTATAGCGTTCATATCGAAGATCTCCTTGATAGAGGTTATCTTTCCATTCTTAACCATCCAGCCCAGCTTGGTTTTTGGAACCCACTCCTCCAAAGACTGCGCCGATGAGTCCGCCGCGAAGCCGCTCATGCCGCCTTCACCTCTAATCCAATTTTATTGGCTATCTGAATAATATCTTTATACACGCGCTCAAACAGCTCAGGGAGCTTCTCGGGATCGAACCCCGATTTAATGATGGAGCTAAACTGTCTCTGATACTTTTCAGGATCCTCATTCTTCAGCTTCTTTGCGTACTCTGCTATGGTTTCCCCTTTAATTCTATCTATAGAGGGGATCATCTCTTCATCAATCGGGATCTTGAGACCCGAATCTATAGCGCCTTTAGCCACAGCGAATATCTTAGCCCCTCTTGTGGGTGTATGGAGACCTATATCTAGCACCGCTTCCTCAACGCCCATATATCTAGCCCTTATACCTGCTAGAAATCCAGTAAGGTATGCTGCGGGGGTGTTCTTTGTTCCGGCTGTCCATCCGAATAGTTTAACTAGTTCCCTGCTGTGTGCCGATGCGATCACAACATCCCCTATAGGGGTGGCCTTTATTACTTGGGCAATTATGTATTTGTTTGTTTTTCTAACCACAAACCTTATTGCTCTAGACAGGATGTATCTGTATCTCCTATAATAGTTTGTTTTACCCTCTCTCCTCCTCCTTCTCGGAACCTTATATGCGGCTCCCCTAGCCAAAATGCATCACCCAGATCTATTCACTTCTCTTTAATATACCCTCAGTCTCCATATAGTGTTTAAGGGACTCGAACGTCCTAAAGGCCCCTCCCTTAGCTCTTCTATATAGCATGCGGTATGTTCTTGTATCTATGATATCGTTGTCTTTTAGATATTTTAGGTATCTTCTTATTTTCCTTATCCTGTTTATCCACATTCTCCTTGAATCCACTCTAGCGTCCTTGCTTCCTTTTCTGCTTCCATGTCCCCTCCTTCTGCCTTTCTTCTTCTGTCTCTTCACCCTGTTTATCCTGCCTCTACTGTTTCTATGAGGCTTCTCGTAATAGATGACTCCGTCTTTAATCAGCGCCCTAATATCCTCTCTCGTAAATGCCTCTTGCACAAGATCTATACGCTCCTCATCAAACTTTATATTGTTTACCCCTACACCCAGGATCTCTGCGGCTAGCCTCTTCTGTACGGAAAGATCCATATCTAAACCACCTCATTGGCTATCTTAAACCCTCTTGATCTAGCCTCATTTATTATTGCAACCCTCTTTCTACCCCCCAGCCTGGAGCTAAGATATATTATATGTTCGCTGGGATTTAAATTGTCTAGATCCCTTATATTGGTTACTATAACCGGCTTATACCCTGAGGGGTGAAGATACCTGATATCCCTGCTTGTTCTGTAACCCACCTGAACAACCGGAGGGTAGCCCTTCAGCTTTAATCTAAGTTTGCTGTCGTTCCCCTTAGGCTTAACCCATTTCGGGTTATTCTTGAATTTAGGGAACTTCCACCATAGATTCCTTAGAAAAGTTATCTTTAGCTTCTCCGATATTTTCCTCTGAATCTTTCTTCTGGACTTAATCTTATCTAGCGCGCTGGTAGACACTACTGGATCACCTCCTTCTTATAGATATATATCCCATCGATAAAAACTCTACGATCTTTATCCTTAACCCTCACAGCCTGCTCTATATTCGCCGCCGTCTGCCCGACCTTCTCAATATCTATGCCCTCAACAATCACATCTCTATCCTTCACAGTCACCTTTACCCCCGGCAGGATTCTAGCCACTCTAGTATCTTGCCCGCCGAGAAATCTTTTTATAACTACCCTATCACCCTCAACAGAAACGTTCATGGGGAAGTGCGTAAATACTATCTTCAGGTAGTATCTATACCCCTTAGTTACCCCAACTATCATGTTGTTTATATGTGATGCAACTGTATTGACTAGGGCTTTATCCTTCGATCTACCCATATACGCCTTAACATACACCTTGTTACCGTCTTTGCTGATAACTATATTCCTGGCGTGAGAGAAATCCTTGGTTATCTCACCCTTCGGCCCCTTAACCTTGACTACCTTCCCCTGAATCTCTATATCGACGTTGTCGGGGACCTCAACCTCACTTGAGAAAACCACGAATCTGGCTGTTCTACCCATACGTACCACCTCCCCCTCAATACACGTAGGCTATCAATACGCCACCTATTCTCTGCTCTAGAGCCTCTCTGTGAGACATAACTCCTTTTGACGTTGATATTATCAGGATCCCTATATCTCTTGAGGGGAGGTACCTCCTGATATAGTTGGGCATTCTCTGGAGGTCCCTATACTTGATCGATATTCTAGGCTTAACAACACCAGCCTTATTTATCCTGCCCAAAAGCTGTATCTTGAGCTTGCCCCACCGTCCATCATCGATATACTCGAACTCGCCTATATATCCGTATTTCTGCATTGTTCTTAAAGTAAAAGCTATAAGTTTCGATGCTGGATAAACAACAACCTCGCTATGCCCCCTGCGCTCAGCGTTCACTATTGCTGATAAAGCGTTTGCCAATGGATCAAGAAGCGTCATCCATGCATCACCTCTAGAACTAGCTGTAGATCCTGAAGCCGAGAGATCTGGCTACCTCCCTAAAACACTGTCTGCAGAAGTATAGATTATATTTCTGGATTACAGCGTCTCTCGATCCGCATCTCCTACAGACCTGAACACCCCTGCCATGCTTCCTCTCTTTCCTTGGTCTATACTTGCCCATCAATGATCACCCCGCACCTACTCTAATATTAAATTATATTTCAGTGCTAAAAAGAGAGCTCCCTCGTCCCTATCGACCCTATGCCTTCGTGGTATTGAGGACCTCTTTATTTTTCTCCTCAGCACCCTATACCCTTTCCTCTCTATAGTTACCGATACGTCCATCCCAAATATACCTATTTCAGGATCGTATTTAGTCCCAGGCAAAACCAGATGCTCCCTTATACCCAAAGAGAAGTTGCCATACATATCGAAGCTTGAGTACTTAATCCTTCTACCAACACCCTCAAAAACCTTCTCCAGAAACTCTTCCGCCTTGCCCTTTCTTAAAGTAACCATCACAGCAATATTCTCTCCCTTCCTGATTCCAAAGTCCCTGATCGTTCTTTTAGCCCTCCTATAAACAGGCTTGGAGCCGGTTAAGCTTTCAAGTAGCTCCGCAGCTTTCTGAAGCTTCTCGCCGCTCTCACCAACACCAATGTTTACTGTAACCTTAGCTATATATGGTATAAGCATAACGTTGCTTTTCCATCTAGCTATAATATCGCTGACCCTATCCTCCGGTATGAAGCTGAAGATGCTTTTATTAAGGGATTTAATGCTGTCTATATCCATAAGATCTAGTAGAGAGGACCTCTCCTCAGAGACAGACTCGTCCGCACTCATAGCATCTCACCCGGAAGAGAGATAACCGGCTTATCGTATCCTATAACGAACACCTTATCAACTGTTGTTTGGAACATGTGCCCCTTAAGATCCTTTAATGTGACTATCGTTCTGTACCTTCTCATACCCTTCTGAACCTTCAGGATCCTGCCTAGCCTACCAACGTTATTGCCTCCAATCACCAGGGCTAGAGCGTTCTCGCCGAACCTAATGTGGTCCTTGATCTCGTTTTTATTTTCGAGAGATATAACCACCGTGTCGAGAGTCTTATATACATCCTCCGGCGGCTTTATGGGTGATGAAGTCTTGATCAGAACATTGTACCCGCCATACAGGTTCAGCTGTAGATAGCCGTTCTTAACTATAGTTTTATTCTCTATTCTTAGAGGTTTTAGCCCCGCCTCATCTCTATCTATCCGATGAACCCTCATAAACTTCGTGTTATCAGGAAGGATCCTGTATGTCTCCCCAGTAGACACGATCTCTATCACATCCATAAAACCAACAGGATACTTATAGCTCTTCCTAACAACGCCATCAACCTTGATTAAGCCCTCAGATATTATCCTCCTCGCCTCCCTACCTGTTTCAGCTATACCCATAACATCCCTAACGAGAACGAGAAGAGGTATAGAGGCT